>JBKJYI010000054.1:0-3876 GCA_046715855.1 Phycisphaerae bacterium | reverse complement strand
GGATAAACGATTTCAGCTCGCCAAGCGTCAGTAGCGGGTCTATGAGAGCATGCGCTTGATTTGTCATCGCTTCGGCGATCGTCTGCGCGATCAGTTCTTCTCCGGGCCCGCAAGTGATGAACACCATCGCGCCGCATTCTTCAGTCAAACGGTCAGCGGCCTCCGCAAACCGTTTCGGCGCCCAGCATTTCGAGGCCCCGAACTTCGCCCCCGGACTCAGCGCTACTGCAGGCCGATCCACTTCGTGCCTGCGTGCCTGCGTGCTTTCGTGCCTTAGTTTCTCGCCCACCGACTCTTCGCAATCTGGTGTCGTGAAAAGCTCCAACGTGTCGCCCGGCCGCGCGCAGCTCAGCGCCTCAGCCAGATCCGCGTAATAATCAACCAGTGGAACGGGTGGGAACTTGGCCGGCCTGCCCGGAATCCGCGTCCCCAGGCGCACCGGCAATGTGGTGCTCAGGCTGCGACGAAAAACTTGACCATTGTTCGTAGTGCCACGGTGCGGCACTTCAAGCCGGTCGGTCAGAAGCCACCCCCGGCCATCCCGGTCATACCCGACTCGGCGCCGCGCGCCGATCAAACGGACCAGCAGCGCCGATCGAAACGAGTTGGAGAGCAAAACCGCGCAGTCGAATTGCCGCCGGCGCAAGTTTCGAAGCAAAGCGCGGTACTCACTCGCAAAAAGCGTCCGCTTACCCTGCCCCGGCCAGGCGATTACTTCGTTCATCCACGGCCCGCCCCGCGCGAGTTCCAGCAGATTGCGTTCCAGAAGAAACGTAATCTGAGCGTCGGCAAACCGTTCGCGAATGGCCCGCAACGCCGGAGTCGCCATCACGAAATCGCCCACCCACGTCGGCAAAATTACGAGGATTGAACGCGGATCGGATTCTCCGGGCGGATATATGGGCTTCATGCAAGGTGATTGTAGGACCCCGACTCAAATCCGCACCACAAGTCGCTTCTATTTCGGTAACAGCAACAACTCGTGCAGATTTGGCCTCCAACCCGAAGGGAATGTCCGATTCGAACTTTCACCCCGAAGGGGTGCCAGAAAGTAGCCGGAGGTCGCAGGGCAGCGCAGACCTCTGGACAACGACGCCACAACATCCGCACCCCGAAGGGGTGCCAGACGGGTCACACGATCCACAAGGACGCACCGTCAGTCTTTCGAAGCATGACGCAGACCTTCGCTTTACGATAAGATCGCAATTGTTTTAACCATCGAAACAAAATGGGAAACACTATCCCAAAAATCGAGCGACCTCGCCTTCGCCTGAAAACGCGCCCGCCCGAGCACGCCATCAACGCCGTCGCACTCCTCGCCCTCGCGGTCACCATCGGGATGGTGATGCTTGCCTGGCCTGCTCTTCCCAATCGCGTCGCTCATCATTTTGATTTCGCCGGAAATCCCGATGCGTGGGGCGGACGGTGGGTGTTAATCTTTCTTCCGGCCATTTCTGTGGCCATGTTCGTGCTGCTTACCTTCGTGGCTCGCAGCCCCCATCGCTTCAATTACGCCTGGGCGATCACGGAGCAAAACGCCGAGCGACAATATCGCATCGCTCTCTCTATGCTCTTGATGCTCAAGGCCGAAATCGCGATGGTGTTCGGTTATATGACTTGGGCCATCATCCGCTCGGCCAGGGACAATTCCGCCTCTCTAGGTCGCGGCTTTCTTCCCCTGGTGGTGGGGGCGGTTTTTATGACCCTCGTCGTCCACCTGGTAGCCGCCCATCGCGCACGGTAGGGCGGGATTCCCGGTGACTTATGATTTGAATAAAAGGGGTGCCATGGCCAAGCGAAGCGCCGCCATGCTCTTATGATTCATGCCGGCGCCCGATGAGGCTTGGCTTGGGCATGCCACCCGATCGGCAATTCGTATCAGCACCCTCCGCTTGCAGGCCCAACTCCCCCCCCCCAAAACTGCCAATCTCGGCCCTTTTTACGATACGGACCCGGCAACGTTATGAAGAAAAAGTCACAGGGTGTCGGCGCGTGCGCATACCCCAAGCGACCATTTTTGTAAGCGTCGGTGATTCAAGCACTTAACGGCGCAGTTATCGGTCATTCCTGCCGCAAAAAAAATGTGCGGAAAAGGCTTTGGATGCTTGACTGTAATAGGGCAATGCCCTTAAACTAGTCTGCGTAGTACACGAATGTGTTCACCAGCGTCATCGAATGGTAACGCGTTTGTGTGAGGAGGGGTTGACCAACCCGCCTGGCTATGGTGTCAGGCGCATTCCGAAAGAGGGGAAGGTCGTCCCGAACCAGAGAATAGAAAAATCGGATTCTGGACGACACAGTTTTTTGTTAATGAGGAGGTAGAGGGTATGTTGCGACGTGCGTTGTCAGTATGTGCGGTTCTTGGTTTTGTTTCTGCGGCCCATGCGGGTGTGGCGATCACGCTGATCCCGGACCCAAATACGGCCACCTACAATCCGGGTGAAACGGTTAATGTTGATGTCCTTGCCCAGCTCACTGCGGGCAGCCCGGCAACGGTGCGCGTCCGCCTGATGCAGTTTGATCTCAGCGACTCCGATGCTGCTCTTGGTATCAGCACTGTCGACCACCACTTGACTGCCGACATAGGTCCGGTTCCCTTCTGGGATTTCAGCGGTTCGACCACCTGTGCCAACGACGAAGCCAGCTGCGGAACCAACTATTTTATCGACGGCTCGATCGCTGCGGATGACATCCTCAATATCACCTACACCGGTTTGACCACCAGCGGCTCGTTCATGATCACGCTGAACCAGACCACCGCAAAGCGGGTTGGCGAACTGAGCATCACATTGCCGACCGATCCGGGTACTTACACGCTGGATGTGCTGAATGCAAATGAAACCGACGACAACCAAGGTGCGGAACTTCGCCATGGCTTCGGCGTCACCGCCGACCCGGGCAGCTTCACCCTGCGTGCAGAAACCGGTGAAATCACTGGTAACGCCCTGTCCTTCACCGTGATTCCTGAGCCGGCGACCCTCGCCCTGCTCGGCATGGGCGGTCTGGCTGCGGCCTTCCGTCGCCGTCGCAATGCCTAAGCTTTGCTAAGCATGTAGCAACAACTACCTCTTACGCATACTCTCACCGGGCGGCCTTCCATAGGTCGCCCGGTTTTTCGTTTCCGCAAAATAGAGCCGCGACCGTCACAACAAATTGCATCAAGCGGCTGTTTGTTTCGTAAGGAGCCATGCATGATACAAGAGGTTTTTGCCCCATATCCAGCGAAACACTCGCTGGTGGCGGCGCGCCCACGCGGGCAGTCCTTTGAATCCAAAGCAGACCGTACTGCTTTGGCCAAAGGTTCGCTCAATTTCATTCCTCGATTGGAGCAAGCGCTGGCCGGTGGCGCGCTTGCCCAGCCGCAGCAGTTGCAGTCGTCGCGGCTGTTTCCGCCTTCCCACGCGATTTTCTCGAAGCGGCGTGTAGAGCTTTCGTCCTTGAGTCTGTGCCGCCTCGTGCAAGCGCATACTGTCATAGACCCCATCTCCCACCACCCGGGTCACCTTCGCGGGAGCGTGCTCCAGAAGATGCAACGCGACAGTTGGTTCAGCCTGGTTCATCGACCTTATCGCGTAAGCCAGGATCACGTGGCGAAGATCCACCAACGCATGCATTTTATAGCCTTTTCCCAGCCCGCCGGCCGATCGGCCCGGCCGCGCGTCGGGGTCTTTGCTGCAACCGCCCACAGGCAAAGGCCGTCCATCAATGGCCGCGTACCGACTAGCCACGCCGAGCTTTTCCACGCTATGCTCGTGCAGCGCGTATGCCTTGCTCTGCAGGGCCAGCCGCTTCCAACGTCGCGACAGGGTGCTGGGTTCGGGCAGGTGCCGTGGGCGAAACGCGTCGCTCCAGTTCTCCGCCTGACAGGCCCAAACC
>JBKJYI010000053.1:0-6589 GCA_046715855.1 Phycisphaerae bacterium | reverse complement strand
GGCAACGGCCGCGTGTCGCGATTGGTCACGACCATGCTGCTGTTGGAGCACGGATTCGAGGTCGTACGCTACATCAGCCTGGAACGACTCGTGGAACAGAGCAAAGTGGAGTACTACGGCGTTTTCGAACGATGTTCAGCTGGTTGGCACGCGGACAGGAACGAGATCGTTCCCTGGTGGAATTACTTCCTCGGAACGATTCGACGTGCGTACGAAGAATTCGCTGCGCAAGTGGAATTCTCCGAAGGGCGCTCGGCCAAGGGTGACCTCGTACGCCGAGCGGTGCTTGATCAGGTGGGGCCGTTCTCGCTGGCGGAACTGCACGGTCAACTTCCTGCCGTCAGCGTCCAGCTCGTCAAGAAAGTCCTGGCGGAAATGAAGTCGGCGGGCGAGATTCAACTCAAGGGTCGAGGACGCGGAGCACTCTGGGAACGGGTTGTTCGTTAGCGAGAATCATTCGGGCAAACCATCTCGCGATGGGCGACACTCCAGCATGTTTTCGACGATTCATGATCGAGTGCGCCGGACTAACCGCTTTCAGAGATTTGACGATGTGTGAGAATCTCCAAGTTGTCTGTGTCACGTTGCGAAACCATCGTGGGTGGCCGGGTGGACTCACCTCCGGCGAGCGAGTAGCTGCTTCGCGAGTGTGTAACCGGAGAGTCGTCGGCGAAACCGAAGGTGCCAACCAATTTGCAATCACGTTGCAAATTGGTCGGTTGGATGAAACTCGATCGCCCGGTGCAGCAACGCGGCGTGCATTGCACCAAATGGCCGGACAGGCTCTTCTTGAACTGGGGCGAGTCGATGAGTCGTTGGCCCATCTGCGCAAAGCCGTGGAACTCGCGCCCCTGGCTTCATTCCCGTACGGTTACCTCGGATACGCGCTGGCACGGGCCGGCCATGAGCAGGAAGCGCGTTCGCTGCTCGCCGAACGGCTCGAGCTTGCAAAGTCCCAATACATGCCGCCGAGTGACATCGCGGCGATATATGTTGGCCTGGGCGAGTTCGATGCCGCATTCCAGCGGTTGGAAAAAGGCTTCGAAGCCCGCGACACCTGGATGGTGTTCCTGGCTACGCTGCCGCAATTTGAGCCGCTGCGAACCGACCCCCGCTACGAAGACCTGCTTCGCAGAATCTGATTGCCTAACCTGAGAGCAGGAAACGCGCCGACGGATCCAGCAAACCTCAGGCCGTCACCATGACATTGGGATAGGATTCTCCGCGATAATCGACAATTGGCGATCGACAATCGACAATAGCTTCTTCATGGCGTTACCCATCGGAACGAAACTCGGTCCCTACGAAATCCTCTCTCCCCTCGGCGCGGGGGGCATGGGTGAGGTCTACCGCGCGCGGGATTCGCGACTCGATCGCGACGTTGCGATCAAGGTACTGCCCGATTCGATGACGCGAGATTTGGATCGTATTGCCCGTTTCGAGCGTGAAGCCAAAGTGCTGGCCTCACTCAATCATTCCAACATCGGCGCCATCCACGGCTTCGAATCCGCCGAGGCAAGGAAGTTTCTGGTTCTCGAATACGTCGAAGGCGAGACACTTGCTCAGCGGCTTAAGGTCGGCGCACTACCTGTTGATGAGGCGCTCGAAGTGGGCAAGCAGATTGCCGAAGCGCTGGAGACGGCGCACGAGAAGGGCATCGTTCACCGCGACCTGAAGCCGGGAAACGTGATGGTCAGGCCCGACGGTACCGTGAAGGTGCTCGACTTTGGCTTGGCGCGGGCGATGGCGGATGATTCGACCAGCATTACAGGAATCTCCGATTCGCCCACCGTGACGACTCCAGTGCGCGCCTACAGCCCGACGATCCCCGGCGTAATTATGGGCACGGCCGGGTACATGAGTCCCGAGCAGGCGCGTGGCAAACCCGTCGACAAGCGCAGCGATATCTTCTCCTTCGGCTGCGTGCTGTACGAGATGCTCACGGGAGAACAACCTTTCCGTGGGGAGACCGTCACCGACTCGTTGGGGGCAATACTCCATCGCGAGCCGGATTGGTCCAGACTCCCTGCGGACACACCACGGATGGTCCGGACGCTCCTGCGCCGTAGCCTGGCCAAGGACCGCAAGAGCCGACTTCAGGACGTCGGCGATGCTCGTTTGTTTATAGACGAAGCAATGCAGCGCGACGACGTGGAAGATGGTGCTCGGCTCAAAGTTACAGGCCCGCGTTCGGGACATATGGTCTGGCTGGTGGTCGGTGCAATTGCACTGGTGGGCGTAACATTCTGGGCTTCGATCGCCCTGCGATCTGAGCCGTCCGAAGATCGGCGCGTCATGTTTGCAGAGTTGATGCCGCCGACGGAGATGTCTTTTACGTTCCGGGAAGGAGCACCGGCCCTCTCCCCCGATGGCGGCATGATCGTCTTCGTCGCGCAGGACACAGAGAAGAAGAACCGGCTCTGTCTCCGAAAGTTCGAACAACCGCGCGCCCGGATGATGGAGGGCACGGAAGACGCCGCTTATCCGTTCTGGTCTCCCGACGGTCGATCGATTGGTTACTTCGCGGATGGAAAGCTCAAGCGTGTTGAGATTGCCGGCGGCGTTCCCACGGTCATTTGTGGCGCGGAGAAGTCCGCGGGGGCCACGTGGGGTACGACTGGCGTCATCGCGTTCGCCACCGGCGAGGACAACAACCCCGTCATTTACAAGGTCTCGGCCGCCGGAGGCTCACCCGAAGAAATCGCGAGCGTTGGCGTGGAGAAGGTAGCGAGGAAGAGGCACCCGTCCTTTCTTCCGGACGGTGTTCATTTCTTGTACAGCGTCAGGAGCGGCGAGGCCGGAGGAAATGGGGTGATGATTGGGTCTTTGAAAGAACCGGAGTCGAAAAAATTGCTCGAGGCAAGCTCCAATGCGATCTATGCACCACCGGGTTTCATTTTGTATTGGAGCGACGACGCCCTGCGTGCACGTCCGTTCGACCCTGCTACGCTGACGTTCACGGGGGATCCCGTCGCCCTTGCGCCGGACGCGCGCCTGGAGCCCGACGTGGGGCTGGCGCACTTCACCGTCTCAGCTCAGGGCACGCTCGCGTACTTCAGCGGAAAGGCTGCAACAACCCGATCACAACTCGTGCTGTTCGACCGGACGGGGCAGCGCCAAGGCGTGGTGGGCGAACCCGGCAACTATTATTCGCCCCGCTTTTCCCCCGACGGCACGCGGATCGCCGTGGACAACAGCGGGGTCGAGAACAACGGCGACGTTTGGATCTATGACATCGCCAGAGCGGGCAGCGTTCGCCTGACGTCCGACCCGGCCGATGAATCCCAGCCGGTGTGGGCACCCGCCGGTGACGCGATGGTCTTCTTTTCGTCGAAAGCGGGGCGCCGGGATCTGTGGCTTAAGCGCCTTGGGGCGTCGGTACCGGCCGCTCCGTTGATGGAAACAGAGCTCAGTGAAACGCCGTGCGATTGGTCCCCCGACGGAAAGCACATTCTTTTCGGGCAGAAAATGTCCGACCGTGAGATCGAAGTACAACTAAGGGTGTTCACGCTGGAGACCAAGGAGGTCGCACCGCTCAAGGGAACGTCGCTGATCCAGCCGGATGAGGACGACGCGCGATTCTCACCAGATGGAAGATGGCTGGCGTACTCTTCGACCGAGTACGGTCGATCCGAAGTCTTCGTCCAGTCCTTTCCGGACGGGGGCGAACGGCATCAAGTCTCGTCGGGCGGCGGGCTGGGGCCACGCTGGCACCGGGACGGCGGGGAGTTGGTCTATCTGACTCTGGACGGAACGATCATGTCCGTCGCCCTCGAAGAGGGGTGGCCGGGGCGCGCCCTGGAAGCCCAAGGACTGTTCAAAGTCGAACGCAGGTTTAAAGACAGCGCGGACGACTTCGATATGACCGGCGATGGCAAGGTGTTTCTCGTAAACACGGCGCTGGGGGACACCGGCACCGCACCGATGATCCTTCATCTCAACTGGCCGGAGCAACTGAAAAAACGGTGATGCTGAAGGTTGGAACCACGCTAGGCCCCTATGAAATCGTCTCACCTCTCGGCGCTGGCGGGATGGGCGAGGTCTATCGCGCGCGGGATTCGCGGCTCGACCGCGACGTGGCCATCAAGGTGCTTCCCCGGCACCTCTCCGCTTCGCCCGAGTTCAAGGCTCGATTCGAGCGCGAAGCCAAGTCCATCTCGCAGCTTTCCCACCCGCACATCTGCACGCTGCATGATGTCGGGCACCAGGACGGCACCGACTACTTGGTGATGGAGTTGCTGGACGGCGAAACGCTCGCGCAACGCCTGACGAAGGGGGCGCTGCCACTGGTACTGGTGCTGAAATACGGAGTCGAGATTGCCTCCGCGCTGGACGCCGCGCACCGAAAGGGCGTGGTGCATCGCGACCTCAAGCCCGGCAACGTGATGCTCACCAAGACCGGGGCCAAGTTGCTGGATTTCGGGCTGGCAAAGTCGTCGGGCGTCATGGACAGCGATCCAAGCGCCGTGACCATCAGTCAGCCACTCACCAGCAAGGGCACAATCCTCGGCACGTTTCAGTACATGGCCCCGGAGCAATTGGAAGGAACCGAGGTCGACGCGCGGACGGATATCTTCGCGTTTGGCGCGGTGCTCTACGAAATGGCCACGGGCAAACGCGCCTTCGATGGCGCGAGTCGCGCGAGCCTCATCGCGTCCATCATGTCGTCACAACCTCGTCCGATCAGCGAACTTCAACCGATGACGCCGCCGGCGCTAGATCGGCTCATTCGTAAATGCCTGGCTAAGGATCCGGATTCTCGCTGGCAGAGCGCCGCCGACGTGGCTGACGAACTCCGCTGGATCACCGAGGGCGGATCGGAGGCTGGAACCACTACGCCGCTGCCCGCGGCACGCAGAAACCGTGAGCGAGTTTGGATCGCCTGCACCACCATCCTTCTTCTTGCTTGTGCATACCTGATGTCCCGCCGGCGGGGGTTCGGCGAAACCAAAGCCAACCGCGTCTGGTCCACAATCCCCGCGCCGGAAGGAACTACCCTAGTGGCCGCGGGGGACTTGGCCGGTCCCGTCGTCATCTCCCCTGACGGCATTTCATTGGCCTTCACGGCAGTGAGCGAAGGTGCGCAGCGCCTCTGGGTTCGTCCGCTCCACGCCAAAGTCGCCTACGTGCTCCCCGGAACCGAGGGGGCGATATTCCCATTCTGGTCGCCGGACAGCCGATCCATCGGCTACTTTGCTAAGGAGAAGTTGTACACAGTCAGCGCTTCCGGCGGGGCCCCCATGCCTATCTGCGACGCCATCGGGGGTCGAGGCGGCGCCTGGAATCGCAAGGGTGTCATCCTCTTTTCCCCCGCGTACAGGGGGGAACTCTTCACGGTGGCCGCAACAGGAGGTAAGCCCCAGCCGGTAACCAAGGTGGATGATTCAAAGCACACTTCGCACCGTTGGCCTGCGTTCTGTCCGGATGGCAGGCATTTTTTGTACCTGGCGGTCGCGCACGGCGCTGCCGAATCGGAGGGCAATGCCGTTTATCTGGGTTCATTGAGCGGAGACGAACCCAAACTGGTGATGCATGGAAGCGCCAATGCAATCCTGGTGTCCGATTTTCTGTTGTACCCGCGTCAGAACTCGTTGCTGGCCTGTGCGTTTGATTTGAAGAATGCACGATTGGTGGGCGATCCCATGGTCGTCGCCACGGAAGTTATGTACGACGTCAGTGTCTGGCGGGCAGGGTTCTCCGCCTCCGGGGAGGGCACCCTCGCCTTCCACACCGGAACTGCTGGCGGCGAAATACAGATGGTCCGCCGCGACCGCGCCGGTAAAGACCTCGGAAAGATTGGCGAACCTGACAGCTTCGGAACCCTCAGCCTGTCGCCGGACGGAAAGAAACTGGCCACGGATATCTCGGAAGTGACGACGGACGTGTGGGTGTACGACGTTGCCCGGGGGATCCGAACGCGGCTGACTTTTGGCGAAGGAACGAATGTCGGTCCGGTATGGTCAGCGGACGGCCAAACCATTGCCTATGCCAGTATCCGTTTCTCCCGGCCCGAGCTCATGCATCGGATTCTCCGCCGGCCGGCCACGGGCGGTGACGAGGAAGTGCTGCATTCTTCAAGCGAGGAGACGTGGGTCACGGACTGGTCACCCGATGGAAAGTATCTACTACTGTGCAAGGGGAAGTACATCGGAAACAATCCCAGCGATATCTGGGTCATGCCCTTGGACGGCGAGCGCACGCCGTTCCCACTCGTGAAGACTCCCTTCCTGGAAAATGACGGCCAGTTTTCGCCGGACGGCAAATGGGTGGCGTATAGCTCCGATGAGTCGGGCACGGAGGAAGTGTACATTATTCCGTTCGATCCGCGGCCCGGCGACCCGGCGACTGCGTCGCCGACGCGCGGCGTAAAGTGGCAGGTTTCCTCGCGCGGCGGTATCAAGCCTAAATGGCGTGCGGATGGAAAGGAGTTGTATTTCGGCGCCATGCGGGACGCCCAGGTCACGGCCGTCGAAATCACAGTTACGCCGCAGGGCCTCGAATTCGGAGCGCCATCCATCCTGTTCCCCGTCAGCACGCCCGCGGGCGTTGATCCGTTCGACGTTACGGCCGACGGCGAGTGGTTCGTGGA
>JBKJYI010000052.1:0-18153 GCA_046715855.1 Phycisphaerae bacterium | reverse complement strand
GGACCAGGCCATCCTCTATTACGCCGCCAACACCGCGGGCAAGGCAACCAACATGGTGGAGACCGTGCACAAGGCGGACAATGACTACAACAACGGCGACCAGGGCGTGGGCCCCCCGTTTTATTTCCACCAGGATAACGAGTTCTTTACCGGCAAGTCGGGTACTTTTCTTCCCGATTCGGGGGACGCCGGCTGGGATTACGGAAATTCCGGCGGTCGGCATGCCATCAAGTTTCCGGGGGCGGAGTTGACCGCCGGGAATTTGATCCAGCCCGAAAACAAGGAGAGCTTCGCCCGCTACATCGTTGATCGCAAGATTTATGCCAACCTGGAGACGCTGGCGGAGCAACAAACGACCATCGATGATTTGACTCCGCTGCGGCCGGTCAACGCCAATACGTATTTGCTGATCGCTCCCGGCGTGGACGGCAGATATGGAACCAGTGACGACGTGTCGAACCTTCCATCGTTTCAGTCCGACTAATGATAGGATTTGCCATGAAAATGCCAGCCAGATCCCGGACCGCGTTCACACTTGTTGAGTTGCTGGTGGTGATCGCGATCATCGCGCTCCTGCTGGGAGCGCTTCTGCCGGCCTTCGGAGTGGTCAAGAGAAACGCCCGAATCGCGCAGACGGCTTCCATTTTCACGGGTTTGAATGCCGGCATTGAATCCTACCGGGCAGAGCAGTCCCTTGGCGCGTCCCTGCCGCCATCGACGGGAGACAACACGGAGTCGGTTGAAAAGCGAATGCAGATTGCCACCCCCCCTCCCACTGAGTCGATCAAGCCGGTCAAAGTCGCGGGGGCTAATCTGCTGGTTTTGGCCATGATCGGAGACGGGTTGGGCACCGCTGGTTTCAAAAATGTAACGGGGTCCACTTCACCTGGTTGGTGGGACGATACCCATAAGGTGTTTACATCAAACGGTCTTTACTCTGTCGATCCAACAACAGGGAAAGAAAAACACCCGCGATACGGCCCGTACATTGATGAAAAGCTCAGTGCTCGCGTCAAAGGACTGAATGAGTTGGTGGAAAAAGGCGGAATCGTTGGACCGTCTGAAGCAACCACGGGGGCAGACTTTATCAAGGCAAACTTGCCGGTTTTTCTTGACGCCTGGGACCGCCCAATTCTGTATTACAAGGCAAGCCCCGGTAGCACCAGGATGATGGCGGATGGGGCCTCGCCGGGAATTTACCGGCAGCAGGACAATGCGATCATCACCGGCACCATAGATGGAGGCATGGAAGAAGCCGGCCTGGACTTCGGCGCCGGGAAATACACCTATTATAAAGAGAAATATCACGCCATTGCCAAAGCGAAATCGCCCGCAGTGGACATGACAATCGATGCATTCCTGATTGAATCTAGTGATTTCCCAAATTCATTTGCAAGCTTCATCCTAGACAAAAAGGTGAAATCAAGACTGACGCCTGTACAAAAAGACCTTTACCTCCTGATTAGCGCCGGGCCGGATGGAATCTACGGCACGGCCGATGATGTCACCAATTGGACGCGAGAGACCGAATAGAGGCCAGTTTCGGAATGGGGGAAAAAAAGTCGATGCACGATGATCCGGCCATTCCGCATTCACCATTCCGCATTCCGCATTTGCCGCATCGCGGCGGCATGACATTGATCGAGTTGCTCATCGTGATTGTCATCATCGCGATTTTGCTCAGTGCCGTGATGGTGGCCTCGACTTCGCTCATCGGAAAATCCAAGACGCGCAACACCCAGGGCGTCCTGCAAATCGTCGCCGACGCGGCCGAACAGTTCAAACGCTCCGAAACTGAAAAGCCTTCATTCACCAGGCATGCTCGATACAAGGCACGGTATGGCCTTTATCCGCCCGACGAATTGGAAGTATTCTCCGAAAAAGGCGTCCCCGGCCCGGCCACTTTGCCGGTGACTGGAAACTTAGCTACCCCAAGAGGAGCAGTCATCATACCGCCTCCAGGCCAGGAATATCCACCGATGCGTTTTTTTGTGGATGGTACTCCGGAAGATGCAAAGGAGCATCGCGATCTCGCCGCACTAATTGTGGCAATCGAAAGTCAGGGCGGCGAGGCAGCGGCCATTCTTGATCGTATATCTGATCGAAATCGGTCGGTCGGTTTGTTGGAACCAAAGACCAAAAATCCGGCACAGTTTTTGTCACGACCTTTGACCCTTAACGAACCGTTAGCAAATTCAACGTGGGATCCGGAAGACCTCCAGATTCGATATATCCTGGACGACTGGGGAATTCCCATTAGCTACATGTCCCAGCGTGATTTTGTCCACGACAAAGAGGATGAAACGAAGTCGAGCAACCATGCAAATTGGAACGAGGCTTCGACCGAATTCATACGCATAAACAATGGGCAGCCGCTCATATTCTCTTACGGCCCCAACGGCAAGGATCAACTCAAATCAGACGCAATGGAACCAGAAGGCAAGGTATCGCTGCCCGGCGATTTCCAAAATCACAAGATTGATGAGCCATTCAACGACGACAATGTGTACCTGAACGAACAACTTCGAGAAAAGCTGGCCAAGGGAATCGAGGAGCACCTCTGATGGACGCCAAATCAGCTATTCGGAGCCGCCCGCTCGCTTGCGCTCGGGGTTCGGATAAGGCTATTGTGCGGATTGGATTTCGCAGTTCGATGCCACATCGCCACATGGCCTTCACCCTCGTCGAAATGGTGGTCGTACTGGCCATCATCATCCTGCTCACCGGCCTGGTCGTGCCGGCCGCGACGCAGATGTGGCGCGACCGCAAGATCGCCGACGCCCAGAATATGATCACCGGAATGCTCATGACCGCCCGGGCGCGGGCCATTCAGTCGGGCGGTGCCGAGACCGGCCTGTTCTTTTTCGTCGATGAAAGCGGCGTCCAGCGCGTGGCCCCCATCACCCAGGACCCCAACGACCCCGCCCAGACCGACCAGACGAAAATCATCAAAGGCTGGCAAAGTGACAACCGCTGGTACAACGTATTCACCGTAATCCGCGACCGTAGTTTCACCCTTCCCGCCCCAATGCGCGTGCTGCCTTTGTATGCCATCTGCGATCCGGATGAAGATAAAGAGGGAATTTGCAAAGAAGCTAACGAGAAATTTAAGCAGTTCTCTGACGAGGAGTTGATTCAAAATATTTTCGACACCGTCACCATTTCGCCGGGAACTACCGACACCGCCCAGGTGCATCGAAACTTCTTCACACTTATTTTCAGGCCCAATGGCGACATGGTCGTCGGGCGCAATGTAGTAATGCGTGACATTGACGATGAGGCCGAGGCGGAAGGGGAAGAGGAAGGTAAAGGGATTGTGACAACAATTCGAACCGAAGCCCCTAAGCCCGGCGTCGAGGCTTTTTTTGAGTATCCGCAGCCTCCCACAGGCGGCGGGAAGGTAACCTTTGCCAGCTTGGACCCTCCACCGGGCGCACAACGAGGTGGCGAGGATTATCCGCCCAAATGGCTCCTTACGGACGCGGCGGATGTAGCGATCAATTTTCCTTCGGTTGACGGACTCCTTGTATACGACGATTCATTCTTCAACGAGGCCGGTGACGCTGCGGCGAAGCGTCTTTTCTTGAAGGAGCGTGGTTTGCCCTTCTATGTCAATCGCCTCACAGGGGCTGTGGTCAGCGGCCCCTTTGGTGAAGCGCCCCCGGCCACGCCATGAGTTCAACAATGAGCAACCCAACTTCCAATTGCTCCGGCCTCACCCTCCGTGCCTTTTCTCTGATCGAGATGATGATCGCCATTGTGATTCTAGGGCTGGGGCTGGTGATGACGGCCACCATGTTCCCGGTGGCCTGGACGCGGGCGCGGACGCTGACCGAGTACACGACGCAGCGGGTGGTCGCCCAAAGCGCCGCCGCGACGATCAGCGAGACGCTGCGGCCTTCGGGCTCTTCGTTCACGCCCTATATAGACCCCGTGACTGATACTCAAACCGGCAAGTACTTCATTTCTGGCGGCAGCTTTGCCGGCGACCTTTTCTACGACCCTGTATTACACAGCGATCCAGATGGGAGCCTAAGACTTCCGTGCAACGGTCCCAACCTGTGCTATACGCACCGTGCGGTGCTGCTTCCGAGCGACACACGCGTCCATGCGTTAAACATGCAAAACCTTGTGGCAAATGACTCCACCGCAAAAAGTGAAGATCCATATCAGATCGAACGTAGCTTCGCCTTCGGAATTGAGCCGGCACTCTGCGAAATGGTTTCGAATAACCTGGTCTGCGACGCGGAATACCCGTTAGGTGTTGCTGACCCTTCCATGAGTTGCAACAGTCCGCTGGATGCGGGAGCGCAATTCTGTGCCCGTTCTTTTTATTCCCCGCAGGTGTCGATCGGTGCACGGTTGTATCCACCAATGGATGATCCTCCTGTTCCCACCGCGCCCGGTTTCAATACTTGGCTGGAAAAATTCGGCACCCGCCGGTACACGTGGGCAATTCTGCACCGTCTACCCAGTGCAGTGGGGCCGATCGGTTTACCTAACAACAACGCAGGAATGCCAATCGCGTTGAGCCAGCAAATGGCCTCACAGGCTGCATCCGCCGCAGGGACAACAAGGACTTTCGATTTTTACATAGTGACGTTGAAACGTCCTCAATCGACAAGCCGCTTCGCGCTGCAAAAATCTGATTCCGCACCCGTGACCGATGCCACAGTGCTTGCAACTCCGAAAGCGCTGGGTACTGGTCAGGACGTTGCCCTGCCCGTGGCGTGGCGCGTTCAGATCGAAATACCTGCAATTTTGCCAGTAAATACGCCGGGCGGAGGCACTGGGGTTCCCACAGAAGTGCAAGTGCCACCAATTGGTATCGCTGATCCGGAAGCCTCGATGATCATCGGAATGTTTCCGGGCGGCGCCCAATTCGTTGACGAAGTTAACGGCCAGGTTTTCCGCGTGGTGCGGCGACGTTTGAACGCTACAGGCGACATGGCTTTCTTGACTCTCGACCGCGAACTTTATTTGCAGGATTTTGACGACAGTGCCCAATTCGGGGGCGACGGTGTGCTTCAGCAGCCCGATGAAATCCTGCGAACTGTTTGGGTGTATCCGCCGCCGGTGGTGGAGCGCGTGAACGACAGACCCATATTCGACGACACTTCGCCGGTGGTGGGGATCGACATTCGCTCGATCAGCATGACTCCCCCGGGGTGACCGTTTTCGTGCTGCGTTGCCGCATGTTCTTGCGGGCGTTACCATTTCAGCCATGCGAGTTTTCCGATGGCGAGCGCTAGCAACCCTTGTCACTATAGCCCTTTCCGGCTGCGGCGCCGGTTCGCGAACGGATTTCCCCAACGCGATCACCGGCCCGGACGGGGAAGTGATTTTGTTCGATGACGTGCGCACCATCCTCAACGATACGGCCCTTTCCGACGACGAAAAACGCGAAGCCCTGCGCACGCTGGGCCTCGAAGACGAACGCCTCATCGATGCGCTGCTCGAGGCGTAAACTCCCATCGACCTTTCGGCGCTGATATGAATTGCAGGATTGGGTGCCATGCCCAAGCCCAGCCTCATCGGGCGCCGGCATGATTCGCAAGAGCATGGCGGCGCTTCGCTTGGCCATGGCACCCTTACATTCAAACAATACCACTACCGACCTCGCGGCGAATTCATCCCATTGCTGGTTTCGGTGCGCCCGCGCGAATATACTTGCTGGAGGGGGTTATTAGGCTCCTGATCGCAAGCTGAGCGAGCGAATTGATGTTTACCGGGATCATTCAAGGCATTGGGGTGGTGGCCGACGTGCGAAAGCACGCGGGCGGCGTGCGCCTCGTCGTCGAGGCCGGACCAATCGCGGAGCAAGCCAAGTCCGGCGACAGCATTTGCGTCAGCGGGGCCTGCCTGACGGTCGCCAAACTTTCCCCCGGCCGGTTCGAATTCGACGTCATTCGTGAGACTCTCGATAAAACCATGCTGGGGCGGCTCCGCACGGGGGACCGCGTCAACCTCGAGCCGTCGCTCCGCGCTGGCGACCGACTCGACGGCCATTTCGTGCAGGGTCACAGCGATGGGACGGCCACTGTTCAGCGAGTCATCGCCAATGAGGCCGAGCACGTCGTCTGGTTGCGACCCGGGGAGCAATTGCTTTCCTACATTATTCCCAAAGGCTCGATCGCCCTTGACGGAGTTTCTCTGACCGTGGCCGCGATTGAGTCCGATCATTTCAGTGTGGCTCTCATCCCCACGACCTTGGAGCGAACAACGCTCGTTCGGCTTCAAGCCGGCGACATCGTGAACATCGAATCCGACATGATGGTGCGCACCGTGGTGCATTGCCTTCATCGCCTGCTCGGCAACGTCGGTAAGAGCGAAAGACCCACGCCCACGCAATGTTCTTTCAACGCGGTGCGCGACGCGGCCCTCGATTCACTCCAGATGCAGGGCGCTCCATGAAGGTCCAACGCGAGTCAGCCTCGACCTCCCGCCCGCTAATCGGCATCACCATGGGCGACCCCTGCGGCATCGGGGCCGAGACCATCGTCAAGGCTCTGGTCGATCCGGACGTTCGGCGGCTGGGTCGTTTCGTCATTTATGGCATAGACGAAGTGCTTAACGCGGCGGCTGATGCGGCCTCGATCCGGCCCTTCTGGTTTCATGTGCCCGCCGGGGATTCAGCACGCGTCGATAGCGGCGTGGTCGTGGTCGATCACTGCGATTTTCCCGCCGGCATGTGGCTCAATGCCAGGCCAACCCTGGAAGGCGGCAAGTGTTCGCTGCGATTTTTCGACTCCGCGATCGATGCGGCCCGTCGCGGGCTCGTCGACGCGATCGTCACCGGTCCGATTCACAAGGTAAGCTGGCAGCTTGCGGGCTGCAAATTCGCCGGTCACACCGACAAGCTCGGCGAAGCATTCAACACCAAACGGTACACAATGGCGTTTGTCGGTGGCGGGCTTCGGCTTGCACTGGCCACGGTGCATGTGGGCATCATGGAACTCCGCGACCGCATTTCGATCGGATCGGTTTATCAGCCCATCGATCTTTTGCACGATGCGCTGGTTGGCTGGTTCGGGGTGGAATCGCCCCGAATCGCGGTTCTGGGGCTTAATCCGCACGCGGGCGAGGAGGGCCGTTTCGGCGACGAAGAGCGTCGGATCATCGGGCCGGCGATGCAGATGGCCGCACAACATGGAATGAACGTCGAAGGTCCCTTTCCCGCAGATTCCTTTTTCGCAACGTTTCGGCGGCAACGCTTCGACGGCGTCGTGGCGATGTACCACGATCAGGGCCTCATTCCCATCAAGTTGCTTGCGTTTGATTCGGCGGTGAATCTGACGCTTGGGCTGCCGATCATTCGCACGAGTGTCGACCACGGTACCGCGTTCGACATTGCGGGGACGAACTCTGCCGATCCGGGAAGCATGAAGGCCGCGATCCGGCTGGCCGTGGAACTCGCCGGTCGGGTCGCTACGGAATCGCCGGACTCGAGCCCCGAACCCGCCGTCACTGTCCCACCCTTATAAAGCGCCAGTCACCAGTGATTTCAGCCGGGCCACCGTCAAATCTTGCAGGCGGCGCACAATCAGGCCTGCGCCCGCGTCCCTTAACGCTTTTTCGCCATGATGCATCATCACCGCGGCGACGGTTGTCCCCGCGGCTTTTGCAGCCGCCACGCCGGCGATGGCGTCCTCGATGACCACGCATCGTCGGGGGGGCACATGAAGTCGTTCGCATGCGATTTGAAAAACCTGCGGGTCGGGTTTTCCTCGAGAAGCGTCTTCCCCGCTGACAATGACATCGAAGAGGTGCGACACCCCCATACCTTGCAGAATCATTTCGATATTCTCACGCGGGCCGGCCGATCCAATGGCCAGCGGAACCTCTTCGGCGGCCAAAGCGGCGATCAGGTCGCTCGCGCCTTCAACCGACGGCACGTTGGCCCGCACCAAATCGCGATAGATCGCTTCCTTGCGCTGGGCGATGGCGGCAAGTCGTTCCGGCGAAACGGCTCCAAAAAAAGCCGGAATAATGTCGCGATTTTGCCGGCCAAACCCGGCTTCGAATTGTTCCCGCGTGATCGTGACGCCCTCCTCGCGACCGAGTCGTTGCCAGCTTTCAAAATGAGCCGGTGCGGAGTCCACCAGAACCCCATCCATATCAAAAATCACGCCCCAATCGGCTCGGTTGTCCTTCACCATCATCTCCTTTGCGCGTCGAACGGTTGTAGCACGAATCAAGTTACGTTGTCGAACCGGGCATGCCGACATATGGTGAGTGCCGTTGTGCAAGCTGCAGAGGGCCTAATTATTTCGATTTCCGTTCAAAATCGAATCTGGCCGGGGTGGTTTGGTTGCTTCGCAACTGCTCTTACCCTCTACGCCGCCACGGCCAGTCGCGGCGCGCAATGGCAGGATTCCGGCTATTTCATTCTCCGCGCCGTTATCGGCGAGCTGATGAACCCCTTGGGACTGGCGCTCATTCACCCGCTTCACTATGGGCTCAGTCGTTTGGCCGTGCGGCTCGATCTGCTGGAACCAGCCTATGCGGTGACGTTGATCAGCTCGCTGGCAGGCGCCATCGCAGTCGCTAACGTCTATGGCTGCGTCACCGCTCTGGCCGCCAATCGACGTGCGGCCTTGCTCGCTGCAGCTTCGCTTGCATTGGCCAACACCTTCTGGCAGCTATCCACCATAGCCGAAGTCTACAGCCTCACCGCCGCGCTACTGACGGCGGAGTGCTGGTGCCTGATTGTGTTCGTAAAATCTGCCGTCGAGAGTACCCGGCAATCTTCGGACCCACCCGCCGATTTGCAACGAAGACTCCGAACTCGGAATCTGGCTTTTGCCGGAATGTTTTTTTTCAACGGCCTTTCCCTTTCGAACCACAACTTTGCCCTTCTGTCGATCCCCTTGCTGATCGTCGCCACGTTCTGGGCCGTGAATCGCGGACACATCAGTGCACGACTCATCGCGTTAAGCGTTTGTCTGTGGCTGGTTGGTTCATCGCCTTACCTGGGAATCGTGGCAACTCAAGGGCTGCGTACCGGCAATTGGCGCGGCGCCCTTAATTCGGCGTTGTTCGGAGGGAGCTTCCGCGACGAGGTGCTCAGCGCGTCGGTCTCTGCGCAGCGAACGTTGATCAATGCAGGGTTTGTGCTGCTCAACTTTCCGAACCTGTTGATCCCGGCGGCGGTTTATGGACTCCAAGCCATACGAAAGTCCGATGATTTCGCATGGCTGTATCGCCTGCTGTTTTTGGGGCTGGTGATTCATGCCTTATTCGCCTTCCGCTATCCGGTTGTCGATCAATATTGTTTTTTCATCCCCACCTATATCTTCTTGTCGCTGTTTGGGGGAATGGGCTTTGCTCGATGGATGAGTCCCCCTTCGAGTGCCACAGCACGTGCCCCCAGTGATCGCGGTTTCTATCGCGCCAGGTTGATGGCTCCCGCCGGTTTGCTCATTCTCGCTACGCCGTTCGCATATATCGCCGTTCCGGCCCTGGCTCGGCGGTGGGACGCGCTGGGTTATTTCAATCGCAATAAGCCTTATCGCGACGATTATGTTTACCTCTTTCGACCATGGTCAGTGCTTGAACGATCGGCCGACCGAATGAGCCGGGAGGCGGTCAACCTCGCGGGCCCCTCGGGTGTGATCATCGTCGAGGACCAGATGGCGGAATACGCAGTTCGCTATCAAGTTGCACGGGCCGGCCGGCAAGTCACGGTGGTAGACGAGCTTGCCCCGCGAGACCTGGAGGAGGCGGCTTCAGCCGGGCGATCAATCGTTCTCGTGCCGCGAGACGTGGACCAGCCCATCACGCTCTCGCTGACCGGGTCGTGGCGGCGTGTTGGCGATCTGTACGTGCTGGAGCCGGGCTAATGACATGTTGAGAGCCTTGCTGTGTGCCATGGCTCTGTGAGCAGTGTCCGTCAGTCACGCGCCGGTTTTCTGCCCTTCGCCTACAATTGCCGCATGCCTCTGGACGCCGACGCCATCAAGCCGCAATACGCCGCCCTCAACTCCGGAGCGGCGTGGATCGATCGCTCCTATCGATCGCTGATCGAGGTCACCGGCAAGGACCGAGTGGCCTGGGTGCACAATCTCACCACCAACCAGGTCAAGACCCTTGGGTGCGACGAAGGCAATTATGCGTTCGTACTCAATGTTCAAGGCCGGATTCTCTTTGACCTCAACGTCGTGGTTCGCGCGGCGTCCATCTGGCTCGATTTGGACCGGCGCTTTCTTCAGACGGCGCTCACGCACTTCAAGAAATACATCATCATGGAAGATGTGCGCCTGACCGACCGCACCGCCGATTTCATGCGCGTGGCCCTGGCCGGCGAGCAGGCCAAGCAACTGCTGGCAGAATTGGGGGCCGGTCATGCCGCGGCGATGCCCGCCGTATCGATGACCACGATTGTTCATGGCCAGTCCAGGATTGATGTGATGCGCAACGACTTCTGCGGAGTCTTTGCGGTTGATTTGTTTTTGCCGCTTTCGATCTCCTCCGCGTTTGAAGGCGAAATCAGGGGTTCTCATCGCGCCCTGCCGGCCATTCAGGTCGAGGACGAAGTCGTGCAAATTCGCCGGATTGAAGCGGGCATCCCCTGGTCCGGCGCTGAGATAACCAACGATGTTCTGCCGGCAGAAACGCGACAACTTGAACGGGCGGTCAGTTTTCAAAAAGGCTGTTACCTCGGTCAGGAAATCGTTGAGCGCATGCGGGCCCGGAAGGTGGTGGCCAAAATGTTGAGCGGCCTGAAAGTTTCCGGGGAGATTGTTCCGGCCCCGGGTTCGGAGATCGTCGCGGAGGCAGGCGGTGTCGTGGGCATAGTGACCAGCTCGTGCCATTCGGTGGCACTCAATGGTCCGGTTGCACTGGCGTACATCAAGACCACCTCCGCGGCCGCTGGCACCGCATTGCAGGTCCGCTGGGACGGAAACTTTGTTCCTGGCGTTGTCGTGCCCTTGCCGTTTGTTCCATAGAGGCAAAAGGAGTGTGGGATGCCTTCTGAGCAAGTTGTCGTCGTTACCGGCGGTGGGCGGGGGATTGGCCGAGCTGTGTGTGTTCGATTTGCACAAGATGGTGCGCAAATCGTGGCGGTTTCGCGGACCGCCGCGGAACTGGCCGAAACGAAATCGCTCGTGGAGCGCGCCGGCGGCCGCTGCTACATTCAGGCCCTGGACATAACAAAAGAAGAGCCCACCGAAGGGATGATGCAGGACGTTGCCAGGCGCTTCGGGCGGATTGACGTGCTGGTCAACGCCGCCGGCATCGCCCCCCTGGCTCTGATCGAGGATCTCACACCGGAAGTGTTTGACAACATCCTGGCCGTGAACGTGCGAGCGATCTATCTTGCCTCCCGAGCGGCCTGGCCTGCGCTCAAATCTTCCGGCGGGGTTATCGTGAATATTTCTTCGATCTCCTCTCGCGATCCCTTCGCCGGATTTGCAGCATACGGCGCGTCCAAATCGTGGGTGAACGCGTGGACTCAGGGACTGGCCGAGGAGGGCCGGCCTCACCGCATTCGCGTCTTCTCGATCGCCCCCGGTGCGGTCGAGACCGGCATGCTTCGCGGTGCTTTTCCCACGTACCCCAAGGCCGACACGCTCGACGCCTCCGACGTAGCTGACATGGTTCACGCTGTGGCGCAACCGGCGTGCCGCTACGCAACGGGCCAGACAATTTTTGTGCAACGCCGCGGTGATTAGAGCGGACTGTGCCGTGCGGAAACTGTTGCGAGCAACCAGCAGAGTTGAGTTCATAAGATTTCCTATTTTGACAATGGGTTCGCCTGGAAATGTACTGTTCTGGAGTTGAGTACGGTCTCGCCAGACCCACAACGGAATGTGGGTCGTAGCTCGCCGCGAGGTTCTTTGGGTGTGATTGTCGCGGATTCCCTGTCCTTTGCGCATCATACCTAGAGAACATTCGGGGCGCGCGCAAATTCGGGCTCGAGTCGCGAAAACGAAAGTTGAATTACAGTGGGGAACGATCTGTGGTCTCGATGGATTCTCATCACATCCCTAGAATTGCGTGCATGAATAAGTTCCGTTGCGCGATGGTCTTGTGCCTGGCCTTTTGCGGATGCGCGGCGGTCTCGCGGACAGGCCAGCCAACCGGTACGGCGGCGATTGAGTCGATTGCCGATCCGAAGTTTTTGGAAGAGTACGCGATCACGCGGCGTTTCTCGGCCGGGCAGCCCACTGCGATCAAGATCGTGCCCGACGGAAGCGCGGTTTTGTTTTTGCGTTCCGGGCCGCGAGACAACATTCAAAACCTATACGAGTTCGATACGAAGACAGGCGAAGAACGCGTGGTTCTGACGGCCGAGCAGATATTGCAAGGAGCGGAAGAAAAGCTGTCGGCGGAAGAGAAAGCCCGCCGCGAACGCATGCGGCAGTCGGCGCGGGGCATTGCAGGGTATCAGCTCAGCGAAGACGGAGCGAAGATTTTGGTGCCGCTATCCGGGCGATTGTTTGTGAACGACCGGGCCAGCCGCGACGTCAAGGAACTTACCAGCGACAAGGGATTCCCAATCGATCCGCGATTCTCTCCGGATGGGAAGTCGGTGGCGTGCGTGCGCGAAGGCAACCTCTTCGTCATCGAGATCGCTTCAGGCCAGGAGCGCCAATTGACCTCGGGCGCGAACGAAAATGTCTCGTTCGGTACGGCGGAGTTTGTGGCCCAGGAGGAAATGGACCGCCGCGAGGGCTACTGGTGGTCGCCCGACAGCCAGCAAATTCTCTACCAGCGCACCGACACCACGGGCATGGAAACCATGCATATCATGGACGCCATGTACCCGGAGAAGCCTCCGCAGACGTGGGCCTATCCGCGCACCGGAAAGAAAAACGCCGATGTGCAATTGGGAATTATGCCCGCCGCCGGCGGCGAGACCACCTGGATCAAATGGGACCGCGAGACGTACCCCTACGTCGCCACCGTCCGCTGGGAAGACGGCCCGCCGTTTCTGCTGGTCCAGAATCGCACTCAAACTGAAGAAATCCTTTTCAATATCGACCCAACAACCGCGTCATTGAATCAACTGCTGATTGAGCGGGACACAGATTGGGTCAACCTCGATGAAAAGATGCCGCGTTGGCGGCCAAATGGCGAAACCTTTCTTTGGACGACGGAGCGCAGTGGGAGGCTCGAATTGGAAGTTCGTTCAAAAAGCGGTGATCCGTTGTTTGCATTGTACCCATTGAACTCCGGGTTCAGGGAGTTTCTTCATTTGCATCAAACCTCGGAGGTTGACTATGTCTTGGCGTCTGAAGAGCCTACCCAATCGCATATTGTCCGGATTTTTCGTACGCGATTAGCGGCTCTTGAACCTCAATATCTGACAGATAACGCGGGAATCCATGGTGCCGTGTTTGCAGAAAGGAGCGAAGGCTATGTTCTATCGTCAAACACCTTTGACGGTCGGCGCCAACACTCGGTAATTACAGCAATTGACGGAGTTGAGCGTGAAGTGGGCAAGCTCAAGTCGGTGGCACAGGAGCTGCCGTTTGTGCCGAATCTGGAAATTGCGACGGTGGGGGAGAGGGAGTTTCGGGCGGCGATTATTCGTCCGCGGAACTTTGATCCAAAGTTCAAGTATCCGGTGATCGATTCGGTATACGGCGGGCCGCATTCGCAGACGGTGCAGGCGGCGGCGCGGAACTACCTGCTCCAGCAGTGGATCGCCGATCATGGCTTTATCGTGGTCAGCATCGACGGGCGGGGCACGCCATCGCGAGGTCGGGATTGGGAGCGGGCGATCAAGGGCAATCTGATCGACATCCCGCTTGAGGATCAGGTGGCCGGGCTGAAGGCGCTGGGCGAGAAGTATCCGGAGATGGATATGTCCCGCGTCGGGATATATGGCTGGTCGTTCGGCGGCTACTTCGCCGCGATTGCGGTCATGCGGCGTCCTGATGTTTTCCACGTGGGGGTGGCCGGCGCACCGGTGGCCGACTGGCGGGATTACGACACGCACTACACCGAGCGGTACATGGGCCTGCCCGAGGAGAATCCCGCAGGCTACGACGCCGCGTCTGTGCTGACCTATTGCAAAGACCTTGAGCGGCCGCTGCTCATCGTTCACGGGACGGCCGATGACAACGTGTACTTCATGCACGCTCTGAAAATGTCCAACGCGCTGTTTCGGGCCGGCAAACATCATGAATTATTGCCGCTTAGCGACTTTACCCACATGGTGGCCGACCCGCTTGTGACCACGCGCCTTTACGAACGAATTACCGCCTTCCTGTCTGAAAACCTGCAAGGCGATCAATAAAAGTGCTCGGGAAACACATTCTCTTTATCCGCATTTCATCCTAGATTCAGCGGGCAATGAGATGATTGGTTAAGCGGTGTTTGCGCGGCGGACACTTGGAATATCGGGCTTGGCCAAGGAGGCAACATGCAAAACGAATCGTTGATTGCTCACACAGGGGTTGGATGTTGCCAGGGGCAGCATGGAGTTGCCTACGACAACATATCCAAAACGAAAGTGAACCTGAATCAGACCGAGAGGATCCTCTCTGCGGTGATGGGTGGTCTGTTGTTCAAGCGCAATATCACGAATTTTTCTCTCCCCGGCTTGTTGAAGCTGGTCGCTGGCGGGGCACTGGTCCGTCGCGGCGTCACCGGACACTGCAATGTCTATGACGCTCTCAAGGTCAATTCGAACATCCAAAATGAGCAAGCGTATCCCGGTGCTTCGGAGAATGCCGTTCCCGTCCGGGCCCAGATGACTGTGCAGACGCCGCCCTTTGAGACGTACCAGTTGTGGCGGGACCCGGCCAACCAGGCGTGGATCATGGGGCACTTCGCGAAAGTCGATTCGATTTCCATGGATCGTGCGCACTGGAAGCTGCGCGCTCCGATCAACCTGGAATGGGACGCCTTGATCGTGGCTGATTCGCCGGGCGAGTTCATCAGCTGGGAAACGCTGCCGGGCGCGGGTCTGCCAAACGAGGGCACGGTCCGCTTTGTGCCAGCCGAAAGCGGTGGAACACGGCTCATTTTCGAAGGCTATTTTGATCCGCCTGCCGGCGCGCTGGCCATGTCTCTGATGAAGCTCATCGGAGTTACGCCGGAGTCGGTGTTGGGAAAAGCGCTACGGCGTTTCAAGCACATGGCCGAAATGGGGCTTCCCAAGCCGCCGAAAGAGCCGCGGATGAACGAGATGCAAGGACGCAAGGCGGCCAGAGTAGGAGTTTAACAACCGGGTTTCGCTGGCATTGAGTCGGCCACATTAGCCGTCGATTGGTGGATGGTTCGAAACGTTTCTACCGCCTTGGTCGATTCGAGGCGACGACTTTGATCGTATCGTCGTCGGCCAAGTCGATGCCCAGCACGCGCATGGCGTTCACCTGTTGCTGGTGGTCTGTGGGTTTGTAGACCGAGGGCTCGCTGAAATGCCTTAGCAGCGTGTTGCGGGCTGCCTGCTCCGAATCGCGCTCTCCGTTCAAATCGGATGTCCGAACCACGGCGATTGGATCGTGGCAGTCCTCAATGAGCGCTTTTAAATATGCGAGATCAATCTCCACGCGTACTCCTTGGTCCAAGAATACCGCGCGGTCATCAAGTTTCTATAGGCAAAAAACGCGCTTATGAATTCGAGCTAATGAGGCAACAGAACGATCTGCAATCGCATTTTCGAAAAACGTTTAATCGGGGCGCCAGGATTCGAACCTGCGACTTTCTGCCCGCCTCCCAAAGAAGGCCCCGCCTAGGAGGCCCTTCGATGGAATCATGCGCGGACACGAGGCGGGTTAAAAGGTTACCTTAGGGACCATGTCATGGGGTCAGGATGATCCAGCTTGGTGTAAGCCGACTGGATCAGGCTTCCCCCCGAAATGTCAAATGCGGGTAAGTGTCCAGCACGCGCCGATTCAAACTAGGCGTAGCTGTGAAGGCCGCTGATGACGAAATTCACCACGATCCAGTTGAACATCATCACTTCGAAGCCGGCCACAGCCAGGAAAGCCGTCCAGAAGGCCTTGTCGCGCACTTTGAGCCGCACATGAATGAGCACGAGGAAAAGTATGAAGGTGTTGAGGGCGAAGACTTCCTTGGGGTCCCAACCCCAGGGGCGTCCCCAGGAGTGATCGGCCCAGATTGCGCCCATGACCAGGCCGGTCCAGAGCATGATAAACGCCAGCTCAACCAAGACCATGGTGGCGCCGTCGAACACCTGGCTGGAGGAAGGTTTGCCTTCGCGCAGGAAGCCACCTCCCAAAAGAGCGGCCGCTCCGCCTGAGACCGACTGCTCGCGGGACTTGGCCGCCAATGAGCGACCTCGGGCGGCGGAAGCCTCAAGCATGACGATCACCAGCGACGCCGAAAACGCGCCGATCATGGCGTAGAGCTCGTTGCGGGAGAGTTCGAAGCTTTCGGGGGCTATGAGGCGCATCAAAAGCTTGTAGGCGGAGTAATTGAGAACGATCAGGGCGAGCGGCAGCAAAAGCAATCGCACTTTGGGCACCGACGCGGAGTCCCAAGCCCTGCACCAGCGGTCGCGGAGCAGGAGCAGTGCGGGCACGCAGGCAAGCCCGATCACCGCGTAGCTCCAGATGATCACGTTGGTGTGAATGTAGAGCCAAACGTCGTTGAGGGCGGCCATCTTATTCTTGATGGCGGAATCCAGTTCGGCGGGAAGGAAGTATGCGGCCATCAACGCGGCCATGGAGACTATCGCCGACCCGAGGGCGAAAAGATTGCGTAGGGGGGTGCGGCGAGCGACACGTTCGAGGATAAGTGCGCCGACTCCGCCGAACCACGCCGAAGTGGTGACTGCCTCGAACATGTTTGCGTTGGGCCATCGCCCGGAAATGTACCAGCGGACTGCGACGGAGACGGTTTGGGCGAGAAAGGCAATGACGAACAGCACCATGCCGATCTTGCGGGCCCGGTCCCAGTGATAAATGACCGACATGAGCAGCGGGACCACGCTGGCGAGGTACAACAGCCAGACCCAGGTCATGCTGTTGCAGCGAAAATACCAGCTTTCCATGGCCAGGCGTCCTGACGAAGGGTAAAGAACCGGAGAAATAGTGGGGAGGAGGGATGCGAAGTCGATCAGTTTTTCATTGACTGCCTCCGCATTTTGCGCTTGCCATGCCGCACCGATGGCCTCCCATGAAGTCATCAGCTTGATCTGCATTTCGGGAGACAGGCCGGCCATGTTGGGAGGTAGTGGCTTTCCCCGGGGGACGGCGTCGCCCTGGGCCAGCGCCGCATCAATCACCTCGCGCATCGAGAGCCAGGGCTTATCGACTTCGCCGGTGGGAGGCGCGACGAATCGCAGATTTTCGGAAAGGAATCTGGGATCGGCGACCGCTTCCGCCGATTGAATCGCATCCACGACTTTCGATGTGCGAATTAGATCTTCTCCGAGAGTTCGAAGCAGTTTGATTACTTCAGGCTCGACGAGAAGCGTGCGGGAGAACTGCCCGCTTTTCATGATGGCTTGCCGACGCTCCGGTGTAAGCCGGGGGTTATTCGTCAGAGCGTCGAGGATATGCTTGCGGACTTCCTTGTTCTTAACTTAGATCAAATCCACGTCAGCGTAACTGGGGCCGCGGAAAATGAGATCGAAGTAGGTAAATCCGAAGGACTGTCCGTTCACGGAGCGCGGCCCGGTGACGTAGCCTCCGATGTAGGTCTTTGCGTGGGATTCAAACGAACGCAGACGGCCGTCGGCCTGGACCGCCGTACGGTTCAGCGGGTCGAGGTTGACCGCCTGGGCAAAGAGCGAAGGCTTAGCCTTGGGCGGCCTGCTCGCAGCACGGTAGCCGCCATACACAATTATTCCGAGGACAACCAGCGCGTCGATCCATCGAATGCGAAACTTCCTATTCATTCGGAGCCCATCTCCACTATCACCCTCTCGGAGGTCTGATCCAATTTCGAATCCAATAGCCTTTCCTGCCCGTCAGCAGGCGAACTCCTGATGCGTGACTGCAGGGCTCGTTGCCGCTTGATGATCGGCTTCACGTAAAAGGCGAAGATCATCCCGGCCACTGCCACACAGCAGCCGAGCAACTGCATATGCACGCCATGACGGTTGCCAATGCCCAGGCCAGTGAAGTTCATTCCGCCTCCGGCCTGGTTTTGCTCGGGCCGGTCCCACTCGGATTGAAATTACCAGAACCCGCCGTACTCGGTGGGATTGTTCACGGCAATTTCGCCTGG
>JBKJYI010000051.1:0-2677 GCA_046715855.1 Phycisphaerae bacterium | reverse complement strand
GCTGGTGCCGTTTCGGCATACCGCCCGGGCGCTGGTGCCGTTGGCGTTTTTGTTTTTGCTGATGCTCTCGCAGAGCGTCGTGTCGCGGGAGTCGGATGCGGCCATTGCGGCGGCGCTGGAAGAGGAGCGTGTTACCGCGCGGCGCACGGTGATGAGTGAATTTCTTTTGTTTGTTCCCGCCATCGCTTTTGGTGCGTTGGGGCTGTGGCTGGCCAGTGGCGAGCGGGCGGAGTCAGTGGGCGCGGTCTTGCACAAACATTTTCGCCCGGTGGACCTGGCGTTGTTCCGGCATTGGGCGCCGCTGGAGGGCCTGGCTACGGCCGCATCGGGGTACGTAATAGCCGGGGCGCTGGGATGGGCGGTGCGCATATTCTTTACGCTGCTGTTCGGGCGCGAGGCCTTCGGAACCGGCGACATTCACATGATGGCGGCGGCGGGGAGCGTGGCGGGGTGGCCGGTGGTGGTGCTGGGCTTCTTCTTGACGTGCGGGCTGGCATTGTCGAGCTGGCTGCTGGCGTTGCCGTTCAAGCGGACGCGGGCGCTGCCGCTGGGGCCGTGGCTTTCGCTGGGTTTTTTGACGGTGGTGGTGTTTTACGATGCAATTCTGCGGTTGCCGGTCATGGCGCGGGCGATTGAGACGGCCAACTGGTTCTTGGGAGATGGCAGGCGGTTTTAGCAACGTCATAATCCATGCGGCTTGCGATAAAGACATTTACCGTTTACCTTCGCGTCTTGGTCGTGTTGCTCGTCGTCGGGGCGATTGGCCTGATCCTTTTCAAAAACCGTTCGTACACCGTCAACGTCTGGCTTTTTGGGCTTACCGATCCGAGCAAGTCCGTCAACGTTGTCTGGGTCATGCTGGCCACGGCGGTGTGTACGCTGACGGTGTGGTGGATCGTGTCGCTGGGCCGCGGGCTGGTACACGATCTTCGCGAGGTGCGGCGGGAGCGCGAATTGGCGTTGGCGCAACAGACGCAACAGTTGACGCAGGTGCGTGTGGCCGAGCTGGACGCCCGGCAGCGGCGAGTTGAGGAGCAGCTGAAACACACGGTGGGCGATGCTCCGCAAGACAGTGCGGACATTGGGTTTTGAGTGAGCGTGGAAGGAGACGGATATGAGTCGGGCTATGGTGCGAGTGGCATTGGTCGGTTTGGTGATGGGCATGGCCGCTGGATGTGCGGGCAAGAAGCCGGATATGGATGCGGAAAACCAGAGGCTGCTGAGCGAGCTGGGCAAGGCGGAGGGCGACCTGGCCGCTGTGTTGCGGGAGCGGGAAATGCTCAACAATCGGCTGCGGGCGATGCAGAACGAGATCGAGGGGATGCGGGCTGAGCTGGCCGGGCGACCCGTGATCGAGCAGGCGCCGCCGGGTTGGACGGCAGTGCCAGGGGGCGGCATGATCGCGATCGAGGAGAATATTCTGTTCGGGCCGGGCAAGGCCGTGCTGCGCGACGAGGCTCGGAAGACGCTCGACGGGATCGTGAGCACGCTGGGCGGGGAGTACGGCAGCAAGGACATCATGGTGTTCGGGCACACCGACGACCGGCCTATCAAGAAGAGCGGGTGGAACGACAACTGGGAACTGAGCACGGAGCGTGGGCTGGCCGTGGTGCGGTACCTGAAGGAGCACGGTGTTTCGCCCGACCGGCTGGTGGCGGCGGGGTGCGGGGAACACCGTCCGCGGGTGCCGAATAACAGCGAGCCGAACCGGCTGAGCAATCGGCGGGTGGAGATTTTCGCGATCGACTCGGCGCCGCGTTCGGGTCGCGACCGGACGTAGGCAACGAGGCAGCCAGGCAACTAGGCAACAAGGCAGCGAAGCAACGGACCCGGGTTTCGTGGTCCGCAGTCCGGCGGAAAGCAGGAGCGGTGTTGAAGCGACACTTGCAGATCGCTTTGTTCTGGCAGTTTTTGTTTTTTGCGTGGTCCTGATCATTGCTGCGGCTCCAAAGCCGTGGTGAGCGCGTACCTTTGGCGCTCTGTATTCCATAACATGGGAGGCGCGCGGAAAAGGATGGCGAATGTCGAATAGCGAAGAGCGAATTAAAGCGGGGGAGGAAAAGGTAGCGCGGCGGAGCCGCGAAGTTCGAAGTTCGAAATTCGAAGTTCGAAGAAAGGTCCTTCGACTTGGAAAGGGCTCAGTGCGTTTTGCAGCTGAGGGACCCGGTAGCTGAAAGCAGGGCAAGACTAACAAGGCTGTAGACGGGCCATCCGGTCGAATAGTGTGCGGCGAATTCGTCGAATTAAGCTGATTTCGTTTCGGCGGCTCAGTTCGTGCTCCCAGACTCGAAGGACGTGCCAGCCCTGACGCCGAAGGGTGCGGTTCACCAGCCGGTCGCGCCGCTTGTTGGCCTCGAGTTTGCGCTTCCAGAAGCGAACCAATCGGAAGACAAGTCCGGCTCAAGAAATAGGTTTGATTGTTGGTAAAGTTGGAAAATCCGCGTTGGGTGCAAGCTTCTGCACGAGCGCGACCGCGTCCGCGTAAGAGCCCCGATCGGCGATATGTTCGAGAATGCCCTCTTTGTCTACGCCGTACACGCCAAAATATGGTTCATGATTCTCTGCTTGACTCCGGTTGCTAAGTACGGTATTTGTTTGGACTTACGTTTTTCTCGCACGGATTTCGCTAGGTGCCCGACGGGCGAACCGCAGTTCGATGCCGGTTGACTACATAGGA
>JBKJYI010000050.1:0-4236 GCA_046715855.1 Phycisphaerae bacterium | reverse complement strand
ACCACCGGCAGCGGCGGCCAGCTCAACATCCAATGCCCGGCAGATGTAGTGGCCGAGTGTCCCGCGGATACCGACTCAGCCACAAGAGGCAGCGCGACAGCCACCGGCTGCGGCACCATCACGGTCTCGCACAGCGATACGACGACAACCGCCTGCGGAAACACTTACACCATCACGCGAACCTGGACGGCCACCAACGGCTCGGCGACGGCCTCGTGCATGCAGTCGATCAGCATCGTCGACACGTCAGGCCCGACGATTTCCGGCGTGCCAAGCAACGCGGCGGTACAGTGCAACGCCTTGCCGCCCGCGGCGACCGTAACGGCCATGGACGCTTGTCAGGGGAGCACCACCGTTACGCTGACCGAGACGCAAGTTGCCGGGGCGTGCCCGGGAACGTACATGCTCACGCGGACGTGGACGGCCACGGACGGATGCCGCAACAGCACCAGCGTATCGCAGGATGTTGCTGTAATGGATACGATCGATCCAATGCTGATGGGCGTTCCGGGAGACGTTTCCGTCGAGTGCGATGCCGTGCCCGCCCCGGCGACGGTAACCGCTTCGGATACCTGTGATACGGTGATACCGGTCACCTTTGTGGAGTCGCAAACCAACGGCTCGTGTCCGGAGAAGTACACGTTGACCCGGAGTTGGACCGCTGCCGACGACTGCGGTAACTACGTGACCGGGCAGCAATTCGTGTCGGTCAATGATACCACGCCGCCGACGATCTCCTGCCCCGCGCACGTTACTCGCGAATGCCCCGCCGACACCAGCGCAGCCGCCAATGGCTCGGCTTCCGGAATGGATAACTGTGGGACAACGTCCATTTCTTCTTCGGACGCGGCGTTATCCGGTTGCGGCGCCACGCAGACCATTACGCGAACCTGGACGGCGAGCGACGACTGCGACAATGCGTCATCCTGCGATCAATTGGTCACTGTCGTGGACTCGATCGCGCCGACCATCACCGTTAACGCTGCGCCGATTACCGTCACGGATACGGACTGTTCCGGCGGCGAGGCGGTCACTCTTCCCTCTGCTACGGCCAGCGATGCCTGCGACGGCCCACGCCCCGTGACCAACAACGCCCTCGCCAGCTTCCCAGCCGGTACGACCACGGTTACCTACAGCGCGTCGGACGCCTGCGGTAACACCGCGTCCGCCAACGTCCAGGTCAACGTGTTGCACGGCGCGGCCCTCGACATACAGGCCGATCAGCACACGGTCGGTTCCGGCTCACATCCCGGATCCACCAAAGCCCCGCTTGTGGGGATCCTGGTCTGCGCCTACGACAAGACGCAATCCAGCTGCGCGCAAGCTCTCTGCGGGGGCATTTCGCACCAGCAATACCAGTGCATCATTGATAATTGTGCACCGGACGGCTGCGACGTAACCGACAGCACGGGCGAGGCTCTCATCAACGTCCCGCCGGGCAATTACATCGTGGTTTCCGGCGACGCCACCAAGACCACGTTGCCCGACCCGCTGGGAGTGTCCGTGGGCGATGTGCAATGCGGCGAAGTGAAGTCCAAATACCTCCAGCAGATCGTCCGCGCCGACGGCTCGAAGAAGCCGGCCAAATACACCGTGCTGACCGGCTCCCTGCTGCTGATCATCGAGCCCGAATACATCGTCTGGGACAACACCCAACAGCTTTACCCGTTCGTGTTTGAGACTGTCGGCGACTGGACGGTCACAGCGTCTGTCACTCCGCCGGAGGGATTCGTCGCCGACTACAACGCCCTGACTGCGGACGTGAACAACCAAATCCAATCGGTGCAGTTCACGATTACCGAGGTGGGCAGCGACCTGGTGCCCACGGAAACGAAGTTCGATATCGTCCACAAGGGCGAACGAAAGACGGTTCGCAGCAAGATCGGAATCCTGCTCACGCCAGACTACGCCCGCTCGCGCGGCTTCGATGTCGCAAAGCTGAGGAGCAAGGGCTTGATCGTCGAGCCTCAGGGTCGCCAGGACGTCAGGAATGGCGGCCGCGCCGGCTCGCGTTAGAATGGTATTCGGGTAATGGCCAAGCGCCCGGGTGGCATGGCCAAGCGCAGCGCCGCCATGCGGATTCATGGTCGTTGCGCAATGATTAAAAGTCTGACATGAGCGCCGGGCGGGTACAACCGTTCGGCGCTTTTTTGCGAGTGGCATGGTCAAGCGCAGCGCCGCCACGCGGCGCTTGACGGCTACCGTTCGGATGTTTTTTTCGGTGCGTCCGCATTTCTTCCTCCGCCTTGCGTGCCGTTTGCACCGCCGTTACGTTCGCGCGCCGTGAATCCTGACCAACTTTCAACTCGACGCGGTTGGCGCGATTGGTTGGGTCTTAACTCGTCCACCCTCGCCCTCTTGGGCACCATCCTGCTGGTCACCGCCGCCACCGAGCTTTGGTCGCCGCTCATCCCGCAATACCTCAAAACCCTTCGCAGCAAGGCCGGCGAGGGCGATCCCTGGACCATCGTCCTCATCGGCCTTTATGGAATGTACCGCGACGGCCTGGAAGCCTTGAACTACTACGCCGGCGGCGCCATCGCCGGACGGTTCAACACCCGCCGCGCACTGCTCTTTTTTAACGTGCTTCCCCTTGTGGGGCTCGCGCTGCTGTTTGTGTGGAAGTCGCAAGTTGCCGTGTTCGTCGCCATCCCCTTCATCTTCGCCTGGGACTCCATCGCCGGACCGGCGACGATCACCGTCGTAGGGCAGGCCCTTCCTCCCGACCGCCGCACGATGGCTTTTTCCATGCAATCCATCTTTCGCCGAGTCGCCCGCATTTTCGCTTATTGCGTTTCCGGCCTGCTGATCTACTCCTTCGGCGCTGAAAACGGAGTCCGCGCCGATATGCTCGTCGCCATCGTGTTCGTCCTGGCCGCCGCCGCCTTGCAGCTTCGCTACATGCGCACCGCTACTAGTGACACCGTCGTGGCACTTCAGCGTCCGCGTCACCTGCTCCGCAGTTTCCCTCCCGACCTGCGCCGCCTGCTCGCCGCCGACATCTTCGCCCGCTGGGCCGAAGGCCTCGCCGGTCCTTTCATCATCCTCTACTGCATCCCCATCATTTCAGCCGACGTCGCCGTCGGTGCCGCCTCCTATCAATCCGTCCTGCTCAACGTGCAGGCCATCACCAACATCGTCCTCTACATCGTGATCGGTCCGCTCGCCAGCCGCGAAGGCCTGGCCAAAAAACCCTACATCGGCCTCACGTTTCTCTTCTTCGCGCTGTTTCCCATCAGCCTCATCGTCTTCGGCCAGCCTTTCGGATTTGCCGGCCTAATCCTCGCTTTCGTCATCGGCGGTCTTCGCGAGCTCGGCGAGCCCGCCCGAAAAGCTATGATCGCGGACCTCGTCGCAGACGATTTGCGTTCCCAGTCGATCGGCGTGTACTGGTCCGCCCGAAGTCTCGCGGTCATCTGGGCGTCGCCAGTGGGCGCACTCCTCTGGCTCCTGGGCAATCACCTCCGTCCCGGCCTGGGCCCGGCATTCACCTTCCTCTCCGCGGGCCTCATCGGCCTCCTCGGTGCTGCGCTTTTCTTCCTCCGTTTCGGCCAATCCGCGCGGCATGGGTAAGGCCCCGCGTTGTGGTATATGACCGAGCCGGCAACTCCTGGACGTTCGTTCTGTCTGACTCCAATCAATCCAGAGGACCATGGGGCGTTCATCCGCACCATAGAGAAGGCGGAGCCGGCCGCGTGCCGACCCCGCCTTATGTTGTTGCTCTTCACTCAACACGCTTTAGCCGATGCCAAGCAGTCGGAAGGGAAAATCACCTGCACGTTTTCGCTCCGGCGGAGCCCCTGCATTTGTTGGAGCAGCACTGGCTGTTGGCGGTGCATGACGTGCCCACCGCTTGGCAACTCGTACAGTTGGGATCGCTGGGGAAGGTGCAGCCCGGGCCGCAGCAGCCGTCGTTCAGGCCGCACGCCGGCCAGGTGAACGCACATCCGCTCGCGGGATTGCAGCTGTCGGCCGTGCAAGTGACCCCATCGTTGCAGGTGATCGCAACGTTAGAACAGACGCCGCCGGAACAACTGTCTGTCGTACACGCGTTGCTATCATCACAGTTGATCGGCGTGTTCGAGCAGGCGCCGCCGCTGCACGTGTCGGTCGTGCACGAGTTCGCGTCGTTGCAATCGGCGGCGGTGGTGCAGGTTGAGCAAAAACCCCCGCCGATATCGGTGCAGATCTGGTTGATCGGCACGCCGCGGTTGGGGTCACCGCAGCCCAAGGCGT
>JBKJYI010000049.1:0-4067 GCA_046715855.1 Phycisphaerae bacterium | reverse complement strand
CTCCGCCGCCCCGCCCCCGCCCCCCCCCGCGACTTCGCGCCCATGTTCATGATCGACTTGCAGCAGAAAGACCTGGGCATCGCGCTGACCCAGGCGATGCAGCACGCCGTGCCAATGCCTGGCACTGCGTTGGTTCGCGAACTGCTGGGCGCGGCGCAGGCCGCCGGAGAAGGGCGGGAAGGCACCCAGGCGCTGCTCAAAACCCTGGAACGGTTGGCCGAAGTGGGACCATGAATCGGGCCGTTGAACTAAAATGTTCTGTCAGAATCCAGCAGGATGCACACCGGGCCATCGTTGACGCAGTGAACTTTCATGTACGCGCCAAAGACCCCCCGGGCCACGGTCAAACCGGTCGCTTGCAGCCCGTCGCAAAATGATTCATATAGCGTTTGTGCCTTATCACCTCGTTCCGCGGAATCAAACGAAGGTCGGCGGCCCTTGCGGGCATCGGCCTGCACCGTGAAGGCGCTGACCACGAGCAGGCCCCCTTGAGCCTGCGCCACGTCAAGGTTCATCTTGCCGGAGTCATCCTCAAAAATCCGCAAGAAGCGAACTTTGTCCACGAGGTACGAAACGTCCTCGGCTCCGTCGCCAACAGCCACGCCGAGGTATAGGAGCAGTCCCGCCTTGATTGCACCGACAGTAACCGCGTCCACCTCAACTGACGCTTGGAGCACTCTCTGAACGATTGCGCGCATGGGACAATCTCGAAGCGGTCGGAAAATCAGGCGCGGTTCACGGCCCCATCCCGGTTCTGATAATGCCGTACCATGTTTTCGGCGTGGGTACGAATGATCTCCCGAAGTTCATCTGGTTCAATCACTTGGACTTGGTCGCCATAACCCATAATCCACCAGGCATTCTCACGGGTGCCATCTACTAAAATCCGGGAGGAATGATGTACAAGGCATACTTACCGGGCAGCGTCCGAAGCAAAGGGCATCGCACGGACTGCCAGAAAGGCGACGGTGCACGCGGCCACCGCCACCGTGAGGAAATGGAAGCTAAGCCTCCCCATGAGCCGCGTATTTCGCAAGCTTACAAGCAACAGGAAAAGAAATGCCGCAAATCCCGAAATGATCCGGCCAAGGGAGTGATCCATGGTCGAAACGCCGGGAACTCCTGGCCAAAAGGACATCATCACGCCCGCAAGCAACCCCGTTGAGGCACAAAAGAAAGCGAACCGTTTGAGATGGGGAACGATCCGCTTACGCGCCGAGTCTGCGTTACAATCGGCCCGGGCCCACCGCCAGCCCAGCTGGGCGAAGATGCCGGCCGCCACTGCGTAAGCAAGCATGATGGCGTTAAAGATCATCGGGTAACGATGGTCGAGAGGGATTAACTGCGAAGGCACCGCCAGGGTGGCCAGGCCGCAAAGACCCATGGCAAAAAGACCCAGGGTCGCGTCGGCCAGGTGAGCCCCCCAACTGCGGCCGAGCAACAGCGTGCAACCGGTCGCCGCCACCAGAGCGGCTACCCCCGCGCGAATTCCGGACATGCGCAGGACGAAAGTGCTTTCGCCTGCGGGAACAAGAATGTGAAAAATGATTGCGATGTTAAGAGCAAGCGCCAAGGCGGCAATGCTCGATCTCATTCCCTGTGGGACCCCGGCTGCGAGGGATTGTTCGGTGGAAGCGAGCGTAAACTGAGTGCTGCTCTTCGCAAATTTTGAGTTTGTAAGCCATCCGGTAACGAGTACCGCGATCAAGATCAGGCTGGCAATGCACTCCACGAGGATTAGCGTGGCGTCTGTGCGCTCAAAGCCGCCGGTTCTAGTCGCCTGGAATGGGTCGCTCAGCAGGCAGGCCCATGTCACCAGGAGAACCAGTATCCAGAATTGAACAGTCAGTAGGGCGCTGTTCTTTGTCGAAAGCCAGCCAAGCGCGCTGGCCGCCCATAATGCCAGGATGGTGCAGAGCCCGGCCTGCCCAAATCCGAAGTTGCGCACACCCTGCCACGCGTACCCATGCAGCAGATCAATGCCAAGGTAGAGGCTCCGCATGGTGAGCAAAGTGACTTGGATGATTCCTGCGGTTACGCCCAGGAAAAAACCGACGTGAGGAAAATCCACGACAAGTACATGCCTGCGGGCATTCGAAAACCTTAAGCCAGGGTGGTTGTGAACCATCAGCGATGCGGTGACCAGCGTCAGTGCGAAGATGCTGCAAACCCACGCAATTCGTGGTGCGACCGCGGATGGTGCGGGGACCGCGTGCAAAACGAGCCCGCACCCCGCCGCCCCGAAAAGCACGACTGCAGACCGGTAACCGGGTCTTGTTAATGTCATCACCGCATGCTCCAGCGCGCTCTGTTGGCCGATGGGCCTGTTGATATTTCGGAACAAACATAGATCCGGCACGCAATAACTTCGGTCGTTATTATGGCCGCGGAAGGTCCTGGAAAAACATCACATACACATCATTAGCTTCTCGATTAGGTGGACAACAACCATTCCACCACAGCTTTGGAGGGTTCATCGAAATCAAATTCTCTCAATTGCGACCGTTGAACCCATCGAATATCGGAATACGGTCCGGGCCGCGGATCGCCGCCGGCCACGCCGCAGAAAAAGTAGCGGATTTCAGATCGGATTCCGTCAACTTCGGTCATGAAAGGAGGCTGACCAATGACCAGTTCAACGAAAAGACCTAGTTGGTCGCGGGCAATTCGCCGCATGGCGGCCTCAGCCGATTCGTTCGGCTCCGCCAGGCCGCGCGGGAATATCCACTGGCGAGCCGGCTCGGTGTTGGTCGGTAATGCGACGAGTATGTGATTGTCAGCGCGCTCGATAATGGCGGCGGCGTAAAGCGGTCTTGGGACAGAGGTCACAATTATCGTCCGATATCAACGATTATCAGCACAGGTACGACGGCGGCCTTGGCTGTCCATCGCAGACTCGTCAACTTCTGTTCTGCGCTTTTTCGTTCCTGGCCCCAGAGCGTAGCAACAGCGTTTGGGATGAGATGCCGAATCCTAGAAGTGCCGCCGACGCCACCACGCGGAACGCCCACCATCCCCTGCTTTGAGCGGCGGGCATGACCACCGCCTTGTTGAGCGTTGGAAGGTCGCCGCGTTTCAGCTCCCCGCTGGTAAGCACCCATCGAATGTAGCTCCAGACCTGTACACGGCCGTACCGCTGGGTGAGGAAGCTGCCCACATCCGAGGCAACCGCCCTGCGAAAATCCGCGACGCTCCGGTCGCCAAGGTCGCGCGTGCGAAGAGACGCTCTCCGCGCGACATCTGCCGGGAAATCGCGAGCTTCCTTCGCCAGCGAAAAGCCCCATACCAAGAGAACGAGAAACGTCGTGCCCATGATGAGAGGGAACTTCGCGTACGGTCGCCCAGGGGCTGAGACGCGGAATGCGACTGCCCCGATGATCAAACCGAAGAGCATAAAAAAAAATAGACCGAGAAAAAAAGGGAGTGCGGCCGCATAGGAAAGCAACCAAGCCAGCGGGATACCCACCGACGCTGCTATGGCAACCCCGAACCACCAGCGTCCTGGTGGACCGGGCACGTCTGACTCCCATCGGAGTGAAGCTTTAGCGGGCACGACATTCCCGGGAGCGAGGTACTCTTTTTCTGAGAGGAGCCCATTTGCAGGATTGTCGATCTGATTAACCATGCCAGCCGGCACTCCCACCTCAAAAGGCAAAGCTATCACTATCTTGAGCGCAGACAGGATGTGTCGCAACAGTCAGAGTTGACGCGAGCTATCGACCCGGCTCTTTTGCAGCAGACGGCCTTGCTTCGGGAACGACGAACTCCACAACCATCGTAATGAATTGCTCTGCCGGGCCGCTTTGTGATCTTGCCGGCGGACCCGCAGTTGCCATTTCGCGCATGCCTTCGCCAGCAGCGTTATCAGCCGACGCATCCAATTGTTTCGAACGCGCCGCCTCCCATTTCTTGGAAACAAGAGAACGATGGGATACGCCCTCGATCTCTGGCGCATTCTCATTATTTCTCGCATCAGCCAATGCGTTGTCCACAGCCGGGGTCTTTTCGCTTGACGAAGCAGTTCCTCGTCCGTTCGTCGCATCCCGCCTCGCCATAAGCGCTGGACT
>JBKJYI010000048.1:0-5715 GCA_046715855.1 Phycisphaerae bacterium | reverse complement strand
CCCATATGGTAAGTCGAGCTGGGAACGATGGCCGACCCGGTCACGTGCAACAATCCGACCGTACTCCAATCCTGGTAATGCGGAGTACATTGTGCGATCGAAGCACGAAACGGAATGCCGGTCGAATTCGATTCGACGTACTGCCCTGGCGGGCCGACCCACACATATTGTCCTTCAAAGAAAGTAAAGGGAACACCGCCGCACCATTCGATATGGCAATTGGTAACATGAAGAAGCGACGTCAATTGAATTCGAATCGCGGTTGGGCCAACTTGCTGCGGTGGAACCGCAAGTGAAATGAACCGAGTCTTGTTCACGCCGGAGGGGTCCGGCTCCAAGGGAGCAGGCACGTTTCCGCAGTCGATGAGCAATTGTCCATCGACTTCATGCTGTCCGCCTGGGAAAGTTCCGACCCGGATGAGGAAGCATTCTTCGGGCAAGGCGTGCCGGCCCAACTCATAAAAGTCGATCCAGCCATTATCGGGAGGCATGCCTTCACACCACTTCCCCATGCCAGCCAGCGTAGCAGAGGATATGGCCTGGCCATCGGGATCGCTCATCAAAGCGCACGGCGGGCACACCGTCGGATCACCTGGGTTGTGATACACCGCCAAAATCGCATCGAAACATTGGGAATCGGTCATGCACGTGGAAACCTGTAACTGACAACCGGGCGGAGCAATGAACTTATACCAGACATCCTCGTCCAGTTGAGACGCTCCGAAGTTGGTTGGCACAGGGCCGTACCCGTCCGTGGTCGCGCACGATTTCGGAATGGTGTACCGGCCCTCTTCCACCAGCGGCGGTCCGTCGGCGCAGTTGTCGTTGGGCGGCGTCGAGTAGCAAGCGACTCCGGCACAGGTTGACTGCTCGACATCCCACCGGCCCCCCAGGTCGCTGCATTCCTTGAGCGGACGCTCGCTGCACACTCCGTCACAAGTGCAACAGGCGGCGGGCGCCGATCCCACTGGGCTTTGACTCAATTCAAAATTCAGGCAGAAGGATAAATCAAAGGGATCAGGCCATGCATCCGGACAATGACCAGGCCACGCAAACCAGTAATAGCTCGCGGGCGTTTGATCCTTGATGCTCCACTTCCATGTGCAGGCCTGCGGCTGCCCATTGCTGTTGGTGAGGTGATTGGTGACCTCAAGCCAGTAAACCTCGCCCGCAGACAGCCCGGTGATCGGATTATTCAGCGTGAGGTCAATCTGGTACATCACGGACCCAAGTTCCGTCTCTACTTGAGAGTCAGCAAGCGCGCTGAGTTGTGCTGTCGCCGTCGATTCGGCAAACACCTCGGCAGGGCGACGTCCGGTGATTGGGTCGTTCTCAAAAACTCGAACCTCAAAATGATCAAATCTGTCAGAAGGAGCGCAGTCCCCTCCGATGTAGGTACGAGAATAGTATCCCCAGATCCTAACCTGGTTGAGTGCAGAGCCATCCGCCAGGAAGTCGTCACAGGGGTACCACCAATTCCCGCGATCACCGGGAATGGACAGGAAGGTGTCGTCAAACGGCTGGCAATGTGCCGGATCATCAAGCGGCCCTATGGCCTGACCGTTCGAGGGTAAGGCACAAACAATTAGGAGGGCGATGAACCAAGCATTTCCAAGATGGGACATACGACGCCTTCCGAAGGGAGCATCCACGATACGGCTTGCATTGTACAGGAATTGCAGCGCGCCGCACAAGATGGCTTCGGTGAAGGCGTGCCGAAGCCCGTCGAAATTGAGTTTTTAACCCCTGATCCGTTTCCCCCGCTCACAAGAAGCGGATGTCCAGCAAGAATTACGCCGCGCCGAGGGCCAAAGCCTCCGAGCCGGCCCCAGATTGCGCTTCGATATCCTCCACGATCACATTGATGTCTTTGGACCGCGGGCCGCCGGAGCTCGTCCACTGCACCGTCGCTCGCGAGGTCATCAACTGCGTGATCCTCCGGCAGGCCAGAATCACCGTCGAATGATTCTTCCCGCCCATAAAACGGCCGATCTCCGGAAAGCTCATGTCCGTGTGCTTCCGCGCCAGATACATCGCGATTCCCCTCGCTAGGGCTATCGTCCGTGACTTCCTCGACGTATGGAGATCGGCCGGTCGAAGACCGAAATAAATCGAAACCGTGCTCTCGATGTCGGACAGTTTTACCGCAGGCGTGACGTGCCTCGCCAGCTCCCGAAGCGTTTGATCAACCAGGGCCGGCGTAACCGGCTGCCCCGTAATTTGCCCGAGAGCGAATACCTTGAGCAAAGCCCCCTCCAGCTCGCGAATGTTCGAGCGGAAGTGCTCGGCAATATGTTGCAGCACCGCTTCGCTGATGTCCGCCTTGAGTTTGAGCGCCTTGCGGCGCAGCACTCCCAGTCTGACCTCGAAGTCCGGGGCTTCCACTCGAACCACCATCCCCGAGAGGAACCGGCTGGTAAGCGACTCCGAAAAATGGCCGATCAACTTGGGATGAGCGTCCGAAGCCAGGACGATTTGCTTCCCGGACGCGTCGATGGCCTTGAACGTATGCAGAAACCCATCTTGCGTCGCCTTCTTGTTGGCCAGGAAGTGCACGTCATCAATAACCAGCGCGTCCAGCCCGCGATAACGCTCGTTAAACGTGCCCATCTGCGAGTTCCGCACTGCGTAGATGTAGTCGTTGGTGAACTCTTCACCCGTCACGTACCTCCAGCGCAGCTCCGGGCTCGACTCCCGAAAATGATTGCAGATCGCCTGCAGCAAATGCGTCTTCCCCAGCCCGCATCCTCCATGAATGAAAAGCGAGTTATAGCTGCTGCCGGGATTCTCCGCCACGCTCCGTGCCGCCGCATGGGCCATCCGATTGGACGCCCCAACCACGAAGTCCTCGAACCGCCCTTTGAGCGGCGCGACTTCGGGCAGGTCACCCGCCCGGCGAACCACGCGCGTTCCCGGCGGAACGATCCTCGCGGCGAAGTCTGCCTGCCGATCCGGCTGCTTCTTCGCCACGCCTTTCGCCAACGCCGGGTCAATGGCAAACGAAAGCGTGAGCTCGGCGCCGGTAACCTCGCGTCCCGCGTCTTGAATCGCGGCGGAAAAATTCCGCTCGATAAAGTCACTGACGAAATGATTGGGCGTACTCACGTGCAGGTGCTGGTCGGAGAGCGTAAGCCGCGTGGCGTTCTTGAACCACACGGAATACTTCTGCGGTCCCAGCCTGCCGGCGATGGATGATTCGATCAAACTTTCCGAACGTTGTGCGCATGCGATCACTCAGACCTCCCTGGGCGCACGAGCAGCCCTTCTGCCGTACGGCAACGGCAGACCTTCATTCGAAGCTCGAAAAACCGGCTAGTCAGAACGATAAAATATTTGAACTGCGACGACCCAATCTTGCTTTCCCTCGGCCTCCGTCGCCGCGTGACGCGATGTTTATCGCATGCGCAAAAGTTATCAGTCGCTGAACGAAACGTCAATCATAATTCGGAAGACCTCACGCCAAAAAAATCGTTGATATTGAAACCACAAATGGTTAACGATGAAAAAAAATTTAACTCACTGATGCTCGCTAGCCGATACTCTGCCGCGAAAAAATTTCACCCGCTGATTCGAATCCTGCTAACGTCCGCTGCTGCATGCGCTTGCAATCAACGCAGCGCGCCGTGCGATTTCCGAGAAGCCCCAACGCCCATACAAACGCATCGCCGGCTCATTTCGCGCACCCACTGCGAGGATCAAAGTCGCCGCTTCGTTCCCCGCGACAAGGCGCGCCTGCTGCATCAACAGGTTCCCAACTCCCCTGCCATGCGCGACTTGCGATACGCCCATGTACTCGACTTCTGTCATCGACTCGTTGCGGACCCTGTTCAGGAGCAAGACTCCTAGAGGTCTATCGCCTTCCGTCAGCACCTACCAATTGGTGGGATCAAAGACTCCCGCCGCGCAATGAAACATCAACGATTGCTCAACCGGGCGCATGTTGGCAAGTTCGGGCCAGAGACTTTGCATAACTTTCCTCGATCGCGTCGCAAAACAGGCGCTCCGTACCAGCCGAGTATGTAACCCAAGGGGCAATTGTCGCGGTGGTGCTCCGAAGGCCTTCCGCTCTAAGGGTCCTTCGAATGCGACATGTCCACGAGCCTCAGTCAGTCGAGTGAACCCAGCTTCCTTCAAAACAACATCCCAGCTTGACTCAACATTCGGAGCGACCACTTGCGACAACAAAACGCCGTAGCCTCTGCGATTTTTCGAGGACCAGTTGCAAGGCCAGAACGCCGCCTTCCTGGCCAAGAGCCAAGCTCAAACGGAAGCAGAAACACATTGGACGCCCCGGGCGACTCTACGGCCACCACTGCAAACCGCAGGATATTGTGCGCGTTAGCGCCGACAAGCGGGCGCAATCGCAGCCCGCCAACCGACTCACTCTCCAAAACATCACGCACCCCCGGCGCCACCGATCGAGAAACCTTCGAACAGGAAGCGATCGCCAAATTCAGTGCGGGAATAAAATCGTCATGGCCGGGAAATACTTCGCGAACGGACGAGTGTGTGGTGGGAGCCGGCATACGGCCCCGATGCTACGCGGCGGGAGCGGCCATGACGATTCGGTTCTTGCCGGCCGTCTTGGCCATATACAGTGCGTGATCCGCGGCTTGAATAAGCGACTCGGCATTGCCCAACTTAAGGTTTTGCAGGCTGGCAATTCCCATACTCATTCGAACGGTTGACCCGGGCACACGCTCGCTGAGTTCCGCGTTAAACCGCTCGACGATGCGTCCGCCCAGCACGTGCGTGCGATCCGCATCGGTTTGAGGCAAGAGCAAAATGAACTCGTCCCCGCCGTACCGGGCTGCGACGTCCGCCGTTCGGAGCTGGCCCACGATCGTCCCCGCCGCAAGTTGCAGCACTTGGTCTCCAACCTGATGACCGAATGCGTCGTTAGCAGATTTGAAGTCGTCAAGGTCGATCATGATGCAAGACAAAGCAGTCCGATAGCGGACCGCCTCCGCGTAGCACCGTTCCAGCACCTCGCTGAAGTAACGGCGGTTGTACAAACCCGTAAGGGGGTCGCGCGAAGCCAATTCCCGCAACTGATGAGTCCGGTACGCCACCCGCTCCTCCAGTTCCGCATTGAGCCGAACGATGCGCATGTGGGTCTGCTGATGCTGGTCGGCCATCTGGTTGAATGCTTGCGCCAATCGCCCTAGCTCATCACGACGTCGGGTCGTGCTCCGCACGTCGAGCTTACCCATGGAAAAGCTGAGCATCGCCTGAGACAATCCCTCGAGCGGTCCGACGATCCGTCGGATCAACAGGAACCCCAACGGAATCGCCGCAACCAGAGCCAGTACTCCCACGCCAATCAATAGGTCAAGACGATTTGCCATGGACCGCTGCCACGTATTGGCCACCATGCTGACGCGGACATATCCTAACAGCCTGGTTTTCGCTGGACTCGAGCTACCCCCGCTATCCTCACGCAATGTGATCGGGTAGGTAAGGTCCATCAACATCGGACCGTCGTTTATCTCAGACCGCAGTACGGGCTGGCCCGGATTGGTCGATCCGTCAGCGACCGCCCGGTAATGCTCGCCCACCAAAACGTCTGGCTGGTTTCCCGATTCAGCGAGAATGGCGCCTTGCGTGTCAGTGAAAGTCACGGCCATCAAGGGTTGGCCTTTGGCGGAATCCTTTGCCAGGCCCTCCAGAGCAGAAGGGCCGTCCGATAGGAGAGGGGCCGCCGCCTTGGCTAAC
>JBKJYI010000047.1:0-2929 GCA_046715855.1 Phycisphaerae bacterium | reverse complement strand
GAATAAACCTGTCAAGCGAAATATTTGCTCCGCGAGCAATATTTCTTCCCCATTCCTGATCGCGCACAAGGGTACTTGGCCCTAGTGATGCGCGGAACAAATCCCGCCGAATTATTCCATTCCGAATCGACCCTTACTCTTTGCACCTGAAAGCTGCGCGGCGTTGCGTGGCGTTCGTGTTCAACGGAGTGAACGACGTGCAAAAAGACAGTAGAGGCGGTCGTGAGTTTGTGGGCGGCCATGCCCAAGCAAGCACTGAACTAATGACGGTCAAGGACTTGGCGGCGACGCTGCGGGTATCGGCGAGGCAATGTTGGAAGCTCCTTTCAAGCGGACGGCTGCCGGGGCCGGTTCGCCTAGGCCGTTCGGTTCGTTGGCGGGCTGCGGACGTTGCGCTATTCGTGCAGCTCGGTTGCGATATGGCGGCTTTTGAAGCGGCGAAGGCCGGGGAAGGAAGGGCCGCCTAAATGACTTTCAAAGACAAGGGGCCGGGCGGCTTGCCAACCGCTCCAGCCCCGAAACCTGATTCTCCCCCAACATCGTACCGATCGGGCGCGATGCAATCAAACGCGCGCGCCAAAAGGCCGCCGTCGAAAACGCCGTTCGCTTGGAAAGCGCTGCCTATCGAAGCTCTGCCTGAACCGGCGCAGAAGTTTGTCATGGCGGGCGCAGCGGCTATCGGATGTGATCCTTCCATGATCGCGCTGCCTGCGCTGGCCGCATGTGCCGGTGCGATTGGCACTACTCGGCAAGTTCGGCTTAAACAATCCTGGGCTGAGCCATGTATCTTATGGACGGGCGTAGTCGCCCGGAGCGGGACGCTGAAAAGCCCGGCGTTCGATTACCCGATGACCGCACTACGGGACGCGCAGCATAGGCGGCTACGAGAGCACGAATCGGCGATGGAAGTTTTCGAGGCTGAAATGCACCGCTACGAAGTGGACCTAGCCCAATGGAAACGTGGAAAGGCGAAAGAACGCGGCCACCCGCCGAAAAAGCCCCAGCCCCCGCTGTGCATTCGGTATATCGTGTCGGATACGACTATTGAAGCGCTCACTCCGGTTTTGTTGGCGAATCCAAGGGGCGTCTTGCTGGCCCGCGATGAACTGGCTGCCTGGCTAACTGGTTTCAATCAATACAAGCCCAAAGGGGGTAGCGATGCGGCGGCCTGGCTGGAGCTGCACCGCGCCGGGACCGTCATTGTGGATCGAAAAACGGGCACGCAGCGGACGATATTTGTTCCCCGCGCGGCGGTGTCTGTCTGCGGCACGATTCAGCCGGGGACGATACAACGGCTGCTCACCCGTGAGTTTTTTGAGGCGGGGTTGCCAGCCCGTTTGCTGCTTGCAGCTCCCCCCGAAAAGCAAAAGACATGGAATGACGCGGACATTTCGCCGGACATCGTGAATCCCTTTCGGGAGCTGATCGGCTACCTACTGGCGCTCGAACACGGACAGAATGAAGACGGCGAGTTTGTCCCTATCGACGTTGGACTATCGCCTGAGGCGCAGGCGCTTTGGATCGAATGGTACAACGACAACGCGGCGAACCTAGCACGGCTGGACGATGATGACCTTCGCGCAGTCCGCGCAAAGATTGAAGGCTACGCGGCCCGCTTGGCTCTAGTCGTGCATCTCATTCGAGCCGTGTCAAACCCAACCTACCCGGTCAATTCCATCGGGGCCGACAGTATGAACGATGGCATTATCTTGGCACGATGGTTTGCGCGGGAAGCTGAGCGGATTTATGGGCTTTGGCGCGAATCGCATGAAGACCGCGAGGAACGGCGGATCATCGACCTGGCCGGGCGGCACGGCGGGCGAATCACCCCGCGCCAGCTTTGCCAATTCGACCGGAATTTTCGAGGGCCTACTGAGGTGGCGGAGCACGCCTTGCAGCTCTTGGTTGAAGCGGAAAAGGGCCGCTGGGTCGATGACGATCATGGGGGAGGGCCGGGGCGACCGGTGCGCTACTTCGAACTCTCTGAATCGTCTACGGTCTACGGAAATCCTGAAACGACCGGGGAAAATACAAATTCCGTAGACGTAGACAATTCTGGCGGCCTAGAAAACAAACCCGATATCTGACTTGACACACCTATTCGGATTGTGATATCATGGACAGCATGAGCAAGAAAAAAGCAACCGTTGACCTGGGCGAACAGCTCCGGGGGGCCTTTGTTGAAAGCGGGCTTTCCCGGTTCGCCTGGGCGAAAAAAGCCGGGGTTTCCTATGCGATGGTTTTTCATTTCGTCGCGGGGGACCGGACCGTTACTTTGGATTCGGCGTCCAAGCTGGCCGAAGTGCTAGAGCTGGAATTGCGCCCGCGTGGCCGGGCAAAGGATTAGATTTATGGCGAGCGTATTCAAGCGCAGCAATTCTCACGGAGCGTATACGGTGAAATTCCGCGACGTGCGGGGCGATTGGCGCACGGTGGGTGCGTTTACCGACTTGAAGGCGTCCGAGGAAATGGGACGCAAGCTGGAGCGGGTTGCGCAGCGCCGGGCCGCCGGGGAAGCGCCCGGGACCGAGCTGCTGACCTGGTTGCAGGGATTGCCGGACCGAGTGCGCGGAAAGCTGACCGGTTGGGGATTGCTTGATGCAACGGCGGTCGCCAGCTCCAAACCCCTTACCGAACACCTGTCCGACTACAAGCAAGCGCTTTTGGATGGTGTCGCGTCGGCAAAGCAAAAAGGACCGGCGACGGTGAACCATGCGGAACTGTCCGTCTATCGCGTGACGACGATGCTGGATGGGTGCGGGGCGAAGGTGCTAAGCGACGTGACGGTTGAAGCGGTGGGGCGATACCTTGCGGACCGTCGTGCGAAAGGGCTGTCTACGGCTAGCAGTAACCACTACGTCAAAAGCGCGAAGGCCTTTTTCGGCTGGATGGTCCGGGCTGGCGGTGCGTCGATAAACCCGGTTGTCGG
>JBKJYI010000046.1:0-4834 GCA_046715855.1 Phycisphaerae bacterium | reverse complement strand
ACTCAGTACGCGGCCTCCGGTTACATGTCCCGCCTGGCCCAGCATGTTTACGGGAGTGGGGCCAGGAAAACATGGTCTTTTCAGCTTTTCGCATCGTGACGTGGTGACAGGGCGGGTGCGCACGGCGGCGAGCACAGATGTTCGGGTTTCGAAGGTCTGGGATCTGGTAGGCGATGCGGGCCGCCGCAGCGCGGTGCTTAATGTACCCATTACGTTTCCCGCTCAGCCGCTCAATGGAGTCATGTTGACGGGGTTTGTATCGCCCGATGACTCGCCGCACGTGACCTATCCTGCTTCGCTGGCCGACGACCTTCGGGAAGAGTTTGGTGACCTGAAGTTGAATTGGGCAGTGCTGGGCTTCCGGCCTGCGGATATCGGAAAGCGGGAAGAGCACGTCCGCAAGATCAACGAACTGATGGCGGTTCGCGTCGCGCAGTTTGAGCACATTCTCGACCGCAATCCTTGCGACCTTTGCTACCTCGTGCACGAGTACCCGGACCGTGTTTATCACCTGTATCATCACATCATCGATCCGGCCTATCCAGCGCACGCCGATCCCTTGAATGCGTCGACGTTGGAGATGTTGCGCGAGGGACACCGTAGGATCGATGACTCCATCCAGCGAATGATGGATCGCTTTGGGCCTGAAGCCAATTATCTCATCGTCAGCGATCATGGTTTCGGCGGCGTGACCAAGTGGGTTTATCTGAACAATTTGTTGGAAGCGAATGGCTTGATTCGGTTTCGCAAAGGGCGCGTTTGGACAGAGTTGATTGCCCGCCATTTGGATTTGCCGATGGAGTTGCGCGAAAGACTCGGGGTGGAGCCGCGCGATTTGTGGCACCGGCAGGATCCGTCGCTTGCGCCGCTGGTGAACTTCCGTCGTTCACAGGCCTTCGCCGGGCCGCAGCTTGAACATGCAGTTTATGTCAACTTGAAGGGGCGGTTTGCAGGAGGCGTTGTCGAGCAAAAGGATTATGAACGTGTCCGGGAACGCATTATGGGTGCACTCGCGAGTGCGAAAGACCCGGAGACGGGGTTGCCCATTTTTCAGGGTGTTTGGTCGCGCGATGAGCTTTACCCGGGGCCATGCTTGGAAAATGCGCCGGATGTGATTTATGAATTGTCGGCGGGTTTCATGGTTTCGAATTCGATTATCCCCAGGGCTTTTCTCAGAGGCGGATTTTTACGGCCGCTCAAATCGGGCTGGGACATATCGGGATACCATCGGCCCGAGGGTGTATTTTTGGGTTGGGGTCCGGCGTTCGCGAGAGTGAGTGGGTTTGAAGCGTCCATTACGGACATAACGCCGACCGTGCTTTATCTGATGGATTTGCCGATTCCGGACTACATGGACGGGGACGTTATCCGAGCTGCAATCAAACCCGCCTTGATGGCGAGCCGGGCTCGGCGCATTGCACATGTAGAGCCGGACACTCTCGAGGCGGAGCCCGCGCCGTACACGGACGCCGAGCAAATCGAGTTAACCAAGCGGCTCGAAGAGCTCGGTTATTTGTAAGACAAGAAAAAATCTTCAACCACGAAGGAACGAAGCGCTCGAAGAAAATAAGAGAAGAAGACTCTTATGGGCATCATTCCGGCCTGGAATTAACGATAGCCGTCTGCTGAATCGCTATTCTTTGGTGCGCTTCGTGCCTTCCCGATGAAATCTTTTCCATTCACCTAGATGTCCGCGACAATTCTTGAATCCAACCCGGCGGTTGCTGGAGTGGCTTCCCGATCCGACAAGCGAAGGACGGGCGAGTTGGAGCTGGTATGCGCGAATTCATTTGAATCCGCCTTGGCGTTGCGCGCCCAATGGGACGCGCTGGTGGAACGCGTTGAGGGGGACGTCTTTAACACGTTTGATTGGTGTGCGACGTGGTGGAAGCACTTTGGCCATAGTCGAACGCTGGCGATTTATCTCGCACGGCGCGAAAACGAACTCGTCGCCGTCTGGCCGTTGTTTCGTGAGAAAATTCGCTGGGGGCCGTTCGCTCTCCGCGTGGTCCGAGTGGTCGGCTGCGATCACGGTGTGACCACGTGCAACCTTAGCACCGATCCGACTTTGGTGATTGGTGTTGCATCTGGTGTCGTTGCTGCGTTAGAACACGACGGACCCTGGGATCTGCTGCATGTAGGCGAAATTCCCGGCTACGCTCAGAACGGTTCGGCGTTGGCCGAGGCTTTCCGGAAACTGCCGATCGTCGGCCAAGTCTCTTTTGAGGAGGACGCTTATCCTCACGCCGTTTTCGATGTGCCCGCGGATTACGAGGCCTATCTTGCGGGCCTTTCGGTCAAGGAGCGGCGAAATGTCCGGCGCGACGAGCGCGAACTGGCCAGGCAAGCCGGAAGCCATCGGGAACCCGCCAACGAAGAAGAAATCAACGCGGCATTTGATGCATTGATCGACTTGCATCGAAGGCACTGGGCGGCGCGGGGGCGCCATGGACATTTTGATGACGTGCCCGGCGTGGAGGCTTTTCACCGTGAGATGGCGCGAAAATGTCTGGACGAGGGCCGGTTGGCGATGGTCGAAGTGAAAACTCCGGAGGGCGTGATCGCTTCGGAGTATGCCTTGCGTTTCAACAAGCGATTGCATTGGATCATTGGAGGCCGGCGCGAGGACGTGACCAGCCGCGTCGGTTTCTGCGCGCTGATGCGCGGGGCGGTGCGCCAACGCGTGACATTGATCGATGGGCTTCCGGGGGCGTATGACTATAAGCGTCGGCTGGGGGCCAGGAGTCTGAGCGTCAAGATGATTTCGGTGATGCCGCAAGGCTGGGGCGGCGCGGCGCGGCGGCGTATGACTCGTGCAGCAGTGCAGGGCGCCTCGCTGGTTTATCACCGGGCATGGTTCTGGCATTTGGCTCCGTGGCTGATGAAGCGAGCGCCGCACCTTGCATCATTGCTGGTTCGACCGGGCTTGTGGGAGCGGTTTGCCCGTTCCCGCTTTCTGGTGGTGGCTCGGCATCGAACCGAAGGAAAAGCGGAGCCGCAGCGCGAATCGGAATGAACCCTGTTTTGGAAGCGCATGGTGTGGAAGAGCAGGCTTGGGAGCAGCGCGTCGAGTCTGCGGTCGATTCGGAATGCAATCTGAAACATGAGATTTTCCGGACTTTTGACGAACTGTGCGCGGTCTTCTTGGAATGGGATGGCTTCGTTGAGGCCTGCGGCAGCGACCTCTATTCAACCTTTGATTGGTGCCGAATCTGGTGGAAACACTACGGCGATGGTCGCAAACTTGAAGTTCACATCTTTCGGGCTGAGGGCAAGATCGTCGGGCTGATTCCATCGTTTGGGGAGAAGTTAAGGATTGGCCCGGTTTCGCTTCGACTGGTTCGCCTGCTTGGATGTGACCATTCGACGACAACGTGCGGAGTGGTGATCGATGCGGAGTATGTCGACTCCGTTCTTGCCTTGTATTCGAAATGGCTGGCGGATGATCCGGCGTGGGACATGGTTCAGTGGGGGCCTTTGGCAGGATATTTTTCACTTCGCGAGCAAATCGCTTCCGCCTTTGACCGCAACTCTGCGTCATGGTTTGTTGAAAGCAATAGTGACGGTGGGCCACACATCGTGTGGGCGTTACCCAGAACGTTTGAAGAGTACCTCAGCGCGCTCTCAAAAAAAGAGCGGAGCAATATCAAGATTGCCCGAAAAAAGCTGGCGGATGCCGCACGGATCGATTATTCGGCGACGACGACGGAAGAGTTGCAGCGGTGGTTTCCCGTTTTTATGGAGCAGCATCAAAGGCAGTGGAAGGCGGAAGGCAAGCTTGGTCACTTCGCCGACTGGCCGGGCGCAAAATTGTTTCACCGAGAGTTAGCCCAGACCATGGCCGAGGGGCATCGATTATGGCTTTTGCGGCTGGACGCGGCGAATCATCCCATTGGATTTCAATACAACATTCGCTTCGGCCGCCGAGTTCACTGGCTTCTTGGATCGCGGGACATTGATCCGAAGTGGGACGCATTCAGTTCAGGCCGGACGCTCCATGCGGAGACGATCGAGCGGGCGATTGCTGATGGCTTCACGGAAATCGATGCATTGCGCGGCATGTACGATTACAAGCTGCGACTGGGGGGCAAAGTTACGGCGGTGCAGTCCATCACGCTGATTCGCCGGAGTCGAGCGTCGCGAATGAAAGTTCGCGTTGCGCGAATGTTCGCGCGCTGGCTTGATTTGCTGTACTACCGCATCTGGTTCAGCCGCATCGCTCCGAGGCTGCCTTTGCCGAGGGGAGGTCTTTGGAGGCTTTGGATTCGCTCTCGAATTTGAGCCCGCTCTTGAATTGATCGTCCAACTGGAAAAGCTCACCGCGCGGAAGACTCGCCGCTATGACTCAGTGCTTTGTTTCGGCGATTCCGACTGGTGGTATCACAACCGCGGACACGCCGACATGCAGTTCATGCGGCGTTTCGCACGCCGGACCCGCGTCGTCTATGTCAATTCTCTCGGGGTCAAAGCGCCTTCAGTTGCGGAAGGGCGCATGTTTCTCCGGCGGGTGAAGCGCAAACTCGGTAGTGCCGCTCGGTTTTATCGCAATGGAGGAGAAGGATTCGGTGTAGTGACCCCCATCTTTGCGCCTTTTTCGAAGGGGTTTGCAGCCAGCGCAGCGCGCTCGGCGTTGACGTGGCAACTGAGCGGGCTGACAGGACTCCTTGGGATGAGGCGGCCGCTTATTTGGGTTACTTGTCCGACAGCCGCGATCGTACTCGGGCGTCTTGCCCATCAAGGAATCGTTCATCAACTGAGCGACTGTTACGGCGCGCTGAAAGATGGTGAATCTCGTGCCGCAGGTGAGGCCGAGCGACAGGTCGCGGAGCAAGCC
>JBKJYI010000045.1:0-3091 GCA_046715855.1 Phycisphaerae bacterium | reverse complement strand
GTATCGACCCTACCATACACCATGGGGATCCATGCAATGCCGGGACGCGCGTTCCGATCAGCGTGATCATTGGAAGCATTGCAGACGGAGATACCATGGACCAGGTCCTTGGCAGCTATCCTCAGCTTACGAGGGAAGACATTCAAGCTGCATTGCACTTGGCGGCAGAGGCGGTCAATCGCTTCAACGTCCTGCCCGTCACGAGTTGAACCGATGAATCCTAAAATCAAAGTAGCTTTCGCTTGGTCCCCATGACGGTGTAGTTCTTTTTCGACTGCCCCAGGAGAGTCGCTTGGGATATCTGCGACTTCTAGAGAATTTGCTCGCCATGCCGGTTTTGGAATCTATTGCCCGCGCATTGGTCATCGTGTCACCGGATGCAATTCGGATTCGGCGATCGAGTGCAGATGCCGAATAAATTAAGTTGGTAAATCAATGACTGACACGCAAGGGCATGTTTTTGAAGTATTTCATCAGCAGGCGCGCGGGGAGCCGCATATTCACGTGGGGTCTGTGCATGCACCGGATGCGGAGATGGCCCTGATCATGGCCAAGGAGCAGTATTGCCGGCGGCAGGCGTGCGTGAATCTCTGGGTCGTGCCGGCCGCGGCGATTACGGCGACTTCGTACGAAAATGAGGATATCTTCGAGCGGGTGACAGACAAGAGCTATCGCGAATCGTGGGGGTATAAAACTCCCAAGACTGTGCGGTACCACGGCCCAGAGTCCACTGCGGGCGACGAAAAATTGGGCAAAGAAGAGCCTTTGAATTAAATACGACCGTGCCGAGCGTAGGCTGATTGAAACTCAAGCTTCCGCGTGCCATCATCCAACATCGCGTACCTGATTCACATTGCCGACGTGATCGCCTGCCAGGAGCAACTGAGATTCTACCTGAGTGCGCAGAACGACGTCGTGAATCCGGCGCTACTGGAGATGCTCGGACTGACGGATCAGCAAGTGGCGGAAGTGCGCGAAACCCTGCCCCGGCAACTGGCCGAGGCGGAGTCCACGCTCACCGCCGCTTAACGAGCGTATACCGAATGAGCGATCCACCCGCATCCCGCGCCGATTTCTGGATGAATGGTCCCGCGAGGACCGCGAAGCTCATCCGAAGGAGATGATATCGGCGTCGCCAAGGAAAGTGGTAAAGAAGAAAATCACGCCCACCAGCACCAGCAGTAACGTAATCCTGTTTCCACCATCGGGATTCTCCACATAAAAAACAGGTTTGTTTCGCACCGAGTGCAAATGTCGAGGTAATGGTTCGGAAATTCGAGGCAGGGGTCATTGGGCCTTGGAGATGAAATTCTTCTCACGCAAGAGGCTTAAACGGTTTCGACACGGTCATGCATCCAAATTAAATGCAAACAAAAAGCCGGCGGTTTCAGGCGCCGGCCTTTCGTTTATTCAATCTTGCGTTGGATCTGTCACGGAATCGGACAGATCGGGAGACTCTTGCCGTTCCACACCGCAAATCCGTTTCCGTTAAGCAAGTCGATCAACGTAATGATATCGGCGGCAGCACAGAGGTTGCTGCGGTCAAGGTCGCAGTGATCCGGTAACAGTGCTGGGGCTAAAATTCCATTCAAGTTATCGATCAACGTGATGATATCCGCAGGGGCAGTCGTGCGATTCCCATTAATGTCGCCCGGCAAGCTACCCAGGCAAACCTGCGCGTTGGTGGCCGTGTGCTTCACGCATGTCCAATTGCCGGCGGGGATCACGCTGCTCAATGTGATCGTCTGAGCCGCCCCTGCCGCACTCACATTGGAAACTGTCGGGCACGGCGCCGCCGTCGGGCTACACGTTACGGTGAAGTCTGCCTGCACCGCAGCGCAGGCGCTGCCGAAGGTCATGGTCAAGGAGTTCTGTCCCTGCAGCGCAGCCGGGTTTCCCGGAACGTGAGGCCGGCGGGCATCGACCCAGCAATTGACCGGATTGGAGCTGACAGGTGCGGCGCATTGACCGCCCACGCATGGATTCGGACTGCAGAGAGTTCCGTCGCCCCGGTAACCCGTGCTGCAAGATGCCTGCGTGGTAATGGTGCAGGCCGTGCCATTACAGCAAGCGCCCGTCGGGGCTGCCGGGCAGGTGTTGGGCTGACAGGGCACGCCGTCGCCTTGATATGTGCCCGTGCAATTTGCGGCCACGGTCTCAACACAGCCTCCGCCGGTGCAGCATGCGCCCGTGACATCACATTCGCTTTCCAGGCAGACATTCGGATCACAAGCAGTATTGTTTCCCCGATATCGACCGCCCTCTAGTCCGCAAGCAACTTGAGTTGTCTCGGCACAGGCAGTGCCATGGCAGCAAGCGCCAGTCGGGGCGCATGTTTCGGAATTGCATTGAACCCCGACACCCTGGAATATCATTCCTTCGGCGCTGCAACCAGTCGGGGGTGGAAGGGTGATCGTGCATGTGTTTTCGTCACAGCAAGCTCCCTTGGGCGCGCACTGCGTTCCGCATGCTTGACCTGCAGCAAAGGTCTCACCGGTACGCTGACATCCTGCTAGGACGGTGGTTACACAACTGCCATTGATTCGACAACATGCCCCGGTGGCGCACGCATTTGCGCCGCAGCTTGTTCCAACCCCGGCAAATGTCCCCTGGCCGTTGGTGCAATCCACCGACGTTTTCTGGGAGCAGCTTGTGCCGTTGCAACAAGCTCCTTCGTTGCTGCAGGTCTGCAGAGTGCAGGCGGTATTTACGCCCTTGAAGGTTCCACCTTGATCCGCACAAGCCATCGGCGTTCGCGGTTTGCAGCCCACGCCGGGCAGGCAACAAGCACCTGAAACACAAACCCCAGCACCGCAAGTTTCACCGACACAAGTGAATTCACCATCAATGCTGGCGCAGTTTCCAGCTGTTGTTTGCAGGCAGGTGCCCGTCACCGCGCAGCAGGCGCCGCGCGTTTCACAAAGCCCGGAGGAGCAAGTCGAACCAATGGTCTGGAACGCTCCTCCAATGTTTGTACATTGAGCTTGGGTTTGGTTTTCCACGCAGTCGCCATTTCCGCGACAACAGGCGGCCAACCCAGGACATGTGGCAGTTGGAGCGGAGCAGTCCGAGTTATCCCCTTGATAAAACC
>JBKJYI010000044.1:0-4922 GCA_046715855.1 Phycisphaerae bacterium | reverse complement strand
CGGTACGGGCGCCGATCATCGCGACCCCATCCTTTGGTAAGCGCAAAGGGTGTGCCACCCGGCCTGGCTTTTCATCTTGGCAATTCACTTATTGAAGGAGATACTTCCGATGGACCTAAAGGGGCGTCGTGATGGATTTCTGGGTCTTTCTACTTATCGCGTTACCAGTCCTGCTTATCGTTGCCCACATCATCTCTTGGGTCCGGTTCAACAGGCTAGTGAAAGATGTTCGTAGAATTGCAGATGCGTTGGCCCCGAAAACGAAGCCCCCAGACAAGCCACTCCCTAAGGTAACATCCAATCATACCAGCACCGACTACTTGCAGATCGTTATCACCCATTGGTTTTCTGCCCGAAAATCGCAGAAGATGTAAAAAGTTGGGACTTCTTTTACGCTGTCGACCATTGTCTGATTATTGTCTGATTAACGAGGATTGCGACGGAATGATGCGGAGCATTGAAGTCCCTACAAGGAAGGCCGGCCGCCGGCGATCCTTCTAGCGGCCTCCAGTCGAGACAAAAGAAAAATGAGTGAAAAACGGCGCGATATGGACACGATTTTTCATGCGGCCCGGCAGATTTCGGATCATGTCCAAAGGGTAGCCTATCTGGCAAAAGCTTGCCTGGGCGACAATGACTTGCGGATGCGGGTGGAGAGGCTATTGGAGGCCGACGCCACGACCGGCGCTTTTCTGAGTTCGGATGAAACGCTGGAGGCCCCCAGCGGCTTGCGGGGCCGTTCTTCCTTCTCTTCCGAGTCGGCTTATGTGCCGGCGTCGGAGCAACCCGGCGCCGTCATTGGCCGCTACAAGCTTGTTGAAAAGATCGGCGAAGGCGGATTCGGCGTGGTTTTCATGGCCCAGCAGCGCGAGCCGGTGCAGCGCACGGTCGCCCTCAAAATCATCAAGCTGGGAATGGACACCCGCGACGTCATCGCGCGGTTCGAACAGGAACGCCAGGCGCTGGCGGTGATGGACCATCCCAACATCGCCCGGGTGCTCGACGCGGGGGCGACGGAAACGGGCCGGCCTTACTTCGTGATGGAGTTCGTGCAGGGCGTCGCGATCACCGACTATTGCGACAAACAGAACATGCCGTTCCGTGAGCGACTCATGCTCTTCATTCAAGTGTGCGGGGCGATTCAGCACGCGCATCAGAAAGGCATCATTCACCGCGACATCAAGCCCAGCAACGTGCTCGTAGCCAACGTTGACGGCAAGCCGGTCCCGAAAGTGATCGACTTTGGAATCGCAAAGGCCACGCAGCAGAAGCTCATCGAGCACACGATGTTCACCGGCGTGGGTCAATTCATGGGGACGCCGGCCCACATGTCGCCGGAGCAGGCCGAGCCGCTGGGGTTGGTCATTGATACGCGCAGCGACATCTACTCATTGGGCGTTCTTCTTTACGAGCTTCTCACCGGGGCGACGCCGTTCGAAATGAAGACGCTTCGCGCGGCGGCACTGGATGAAGTCAAACGCATCATTCGTGAAAAGGATCCGCCCAAGCCGAGCACGCGATTGTCCACGCTTGGCGATGAGCTTCCTTTCCTTGCGAAACTGCGCGGGGTTGAGCCGCGGAAGCTGGGGACGGCTCTTCGCGGCGAACTGGACTGGATCGTCATGAAGGCGCTCGAAAAAGATCGAACGCGGCGCTACGAGTCGGCCACGGAGTTCGCCCGTGATGTTGAGCGATATCTGAATCAGGAGCCGGTTGCTGCCGGTCCGCCGTCGGTATCGTATCGACTCCACAAATTCGTGCGGCGGAACCGTTCGGCCGTTGCGGCGGCGGCAATTGCATTGTTCGCATTGATCGGGTTCGCCGCGACGATGGCCGTGCAGGCGAAACGAATCGCCGCAGAACGCGACCGGGCCAATCATGAGCGGGAGATGTCCGACCGCGTTGTCGAGTTTCAGGCCGACATGCTCCACAATATCAGGCCGCGGGACCTTGGCGAGAGCATCGCCGAAGACATGCGCAGCCGGATGGAAGCCACGATGACGGCGAATGGTGATTCGGAGGGGGAGCGTCAGGCCGCACGCGCCTCGATGGATGCGAGCTTCAGCAGGATTAATCTTACGGATACGGCGCGCACCGTGCTCGACACTAACATTTTTGCTCCGGCGGCGACGACGATCGATAAGCAATTCACGAATCAACCGGAAGTTCGGGCCCGGCTGCATCACGTGCTGGGTCGAACGTACATGGTGTTGGGAATGCCCGAGAAGGGGCTATCGTATTCCCAGCAGGCGCTGGAAGCGCGGCGCAGATTGCTGGGCGAGGAACATCGCGACACGCTGCGCACGCTTAACCTGCACGCCATGCTTCTTTTTGACCTCGACCGCAATGCGGAGAGCGGCGACATCCTTCGAAAGACCATAGCCAGTTTTGAGAAGGTGTTTGGGCCTGAAGATCCCGACACTCTCCACGCAAAGGTGTGCCTCGCGGCGCTTGATGTCGATCGGAGCCTGGGTGAAAAAGGGCGTCAGCGATATGAGGAATTGATCAAGACTCAGGAGCACGTGCTTGGCCCGGAACACCCGGACGTGGCCAGTTCGCTTTTGAACTTTGGAATCTCCCTCCTCAATCAGCATCTCTATGCGGATGCCATTCCGATCCTGGAACGATCCCTGGCCATCAATATCAAGAACGACGGCCCCGATGATCACGGGAGCCTCGTCGCCATGCAGTCTCTGGTGAAGGCTTACCAGGGCGTGGGCCGGAAGGACGACGCAGCACGACTTCAACTTGAGGCCTTCGAACGAACCCAGCAAGCGCGTGGCGCACGTCACCCGGATGCGATCGATGCACTGGCAAACCTGGCCAATCTATACAAGGATCAGGGGGACTTCCAGAAAGCCGAGCCGCTAGCCAGGAAATCGTTGGAGTTGCACCGCGTCGTGTATGGTGAGACGCATCGTAAAACGATCAAGTGCTTGACCGACGTGGGAATTGTTTTGGCGATGCTGGGCCGCCACGCGGAGGCGGAGGCCTACCACGTCGAGGCCTACGAAAAAACCAAGGCGAGTCTTGGGCCGGACCATCAGGATACGCTGGCCGATCTGAACAACCTGGCGGTGCATTACTGGTACCTTGGACAGTACCAGAAAGCTCTGGAACTTTTCACAGAAGGTCTTGCCGGAATAGAACGTCGTCTTGGGAAGGGTCATGTCGCAACAACCGACGCGATGAGCAATCTCGCCATCATTTATACGAAGCTCGGCCGGCTTGCGGAGTCGCAGGCGATTCTGGAAAAGGCGCTGGCCATTCGACTCAAAGCTTACGGGGCGAATCATCAGCAGACTCTTCAAACGAGGGCGAGTCTCGCGCACCTGAGTTTTCAAAAACGCGATTGGCAGGAGGCGGATAAACTCTACACCGAGCTGCTGGCGGCACAGAAGAAAGTATTTGGCCCCGACCATCCTTTTGCACTGGAGTCGACGTACAACCTGGCGCTGGTGAAGGAGAAGCTGGAGCGGACCGATGAAGCGGTGAAGCTCCTGGAGGAGTCCTATCAAGGTCGTCGTCGGGTTGTGGGGCCCGAGCACTCGGAAACGCTCGACTCGGCGACCGAGTTGGCACGGCTGCGCTTCGAGGCCGGTGAGGTTGAAGAGGCGCGGACTCTTTTCACTGAAACAATTGCGGCGCGGCGGGCGGCGGCCATAGCGGAAACCGCTTCGCCGGCGCAGCTGAACGCGTGTGCGGAGCTTCTGCTTGAGATTCCGTTGGAAGACCTCCGCAATCCCAGCGAGGCGTTGGTGCATTCGCAGAAGGCCTGCGCGGCGACAAACGACGGCGACCCTGCGTACCTGGCAACTCAGGCCCGGGCATTGTTTCGGACCGGTGAGAAGGGGAAGGCCGCGGAGGTTCAACGCAAGGCCATCGCTTTGCTTCCGCCGGAAGCGCCGGCCCGCGCCGAATTCGAAGAACGATTGGCCGAGTACGTTGCCGAAAATCCAACCTCGTAAATCATTCATCGTTGCCAACGTTCTCGCTGGCACTTTCTTTACAGTCGCGGCTCGGTTTTGGAGCGCCGAGCAGTCAACCCCGCTTATAGTGGCGGTACTGATAGGGCTGCTCACTCGCATGCGCTCGGGGTTCGAATTCGCGGACTCTTTAGCAACTTCTGGCCCTCACCCCAACCCTCTCCCAAAGGGAGAGGGAGAAGAGTTTTGCGCGATCGCTATCCGGGGGTGGCGCTGCGCTTACCCCCGGCTACTATCGGTGACCCCTCCGGGGTCATTGGCTCGGCGGGAGCCTCGCCCTCCCTCGAAACCGGGCATGAATGCCGGGGCTCGGGGCACTCAACCTCAGTTTTACTCGTAGCGGAGGGCGTCGATGGGGTCGAGTTGGCTGGCGCGCAAGGCGGGGTAGAAGCCGAAGAAGAGGCCTACGCCGGTGGCGAAGGCGACGGCCAGGGCGGCCATCCAGTAGGAGATGATCGGGTTCCAGCCTTCGTAGTTCCAGGCCACGAACTGGCAAACGAGCCATCCGCCGGCGAAGCCGAGGAGGCCGCCCAGGCCGCACAGGACGATCGCTTCGCAGAGGAACTGGCCGAGGATGTGATGGCCGGTCGCGCCGATGGCCATGCGCAGGCCGATCTCGCGGGTGCGCTCGGTGACGGAGACGAGCATGATGTTCATGATGCCGACGCCGCCGACGAGGAGCGAGATCGAGGCGATGGTGGTGAGCAGGGTGTTGAAGGTGCGGGTGGCCTCCGCGTTGGCCTGCATGGTGAGCGAGCGGTCGAAGATGCGGAAGTCGTCGTCCTCGTCGTCGGAAAGGCGGTGGCGCTGGCGGAGGAGGTCGCGGATTTGCTGCTTGGCGAAGGCGGTGTCTTCGCCGTGCTTGGCGGCGGCGAGGAGTCGGCCCGAGGCTTCGCGGCCGGCGAGGTAGCGTTCGAAGGAAGTGAAGGGGACGAG
>JBKJYI010000043.1:0-5908 GCA_046715855.1 Phycisphaerae bacterium | reverse complement strand
CTACTACTCCAAACGTAAGTGCACCTCGCGATACACCATGATCACCGGTCTGCACCCCGCCCTACGTGGGTCCGAGCTTCGCCGCCAAACGTTAATGAGCGAACTTCGCGCCGCACCCCCGCGATTGATTCTGGTGGTCTTCGATCAGGAACCCTTCGACGAATGGAAGGCATTTTTGCGCGAACAATACAGCGAGCAGCCCATCGGCTGGGACTATCATGACTTGACGGGGGACCCCATCATGTTCGCCCTGGCCCGCAAGGATTCTCCGATCGAGACTATCGATTGGAACTGGGATCGATCCCAGCTCACACCGAAAGAAGAGCCGGAGAAAAAAGATTGAGCTAACCCAGGCCGGTCGCTAACATGCTCGCCAGTTCCGTTCAATTGCCACCTAATGGGCATGGAGGCCCAGTTTGTCGCGCAAAACTCACCGTTCCGCCAAAGTCATGCCGGCATCACGCTCCGTGCACTCGGCCGTCCATCACCGCAGGCGCCGAGGCATACGCCACTTCCGAAAGGCCGCGCCCGCACTGATCTCGCGAAAACCGCATAAAACAGTCAATGTTGCAGACAACGTGACACGGCCCTGGGACTGGTCAATCGCAGGAGTCTGGACAGCCTTTGTGCTCCTGGGAATTTCGGCATCGATGAGCATCATAAGCGTATATCTCAACCTTAATTTTCGACTGGACATGCCGTACGCGCCCCACGTTCGCGCGGTCTATTTAGTGCCACTGGCTGTCATTTTCGCAGGCACACTCGGTGCTCTTGGGCCACCGTTGCTCGAATCGCGAATTAGGCTCCCCGTGCTTCGTCCCTCGTCGATGACCATTGGTCTTGCGGCACTGTTGACCGGCCTGGGCGTCATCGCACTTCCCTTGGTGCTTTCGGGCGTCGTGCAATGCAGCGAGTGGATTCATGCCCACTTCGTCATCTCCGATTGGCCGCTTCGACTCTGTCAGTTTGCACTCATCCTGCCGATTTGCATTTTGCCAATGTTTGGGCTGGCGTTTACAGCCCGGTTGATGTTCGCGGGCAACTTCGCGAACGGTAATTGCCCGCTACCCGCGATTCGCCCCGCGCTCGCCCTTTTTACCGGAGTTGTTTTCGGAGGTCTGACCACCCTGATGCTTTCGTCCCGGCCTGCATTGCTCCTGCCGGCTTCCTCGCTTCCCTTGCTTGTTCTCACGTTGATCACAGTCAAAATGCCGGAGCCTTCTTCCGGCCGCGACCAGCCCGGAGCCATCTTAACCTGACTCCTTCACCGGCCGATAACATCCAAACAACGATCCGCTGATGGATTTGCCAAGGGCCATTCGACCACGGAGACAGACAATGAGAAACTTGCAACGGGACGACAACCCGGCGTTACGATTTATATTGAAGGCGCTGGGCTGCCTGATTGTGCTGACAACGTGTCTGCGAGTATGGATCGGGCCGTTCTCAATACTGCCCGAGGCCTACGGGCAGATTCCCGACGCTGGGATGCAGCGCAAACTGATCCTCGAAGAGGCCGTTCGCGCCAATCAACTCCTCGCCGACATCAAAACCATGCTCGCCGAGCACACCCTCAACGTCCGCATTCAAGGTGCCGATAACCCAGCGGGCGCCGGCACGCCACGCGGGTAAATGCCTGCCCGCCAAAGATTATCGCTCGCAGCCGGACCTTAGAACCCCTTATGACTCAAACCACTTTTAGCAAATTCTGGTTCGGGACCACGGCATCGCTGTTTGCGTGCTTTTGCAATGTCCCGGCTTGGGCACAAGCGGACCCGCTGCCCGCCCCGCCCGTGGTGCCTGCGGACAATGGGGCCCACGTTTCAGTGACACCGCGTGGCACCATCGAGCTTCACGTGGCTGACCTGCCGCTGGCAACTGTCCTCCAGATGCTTTCGCTGGAAACGAAACGCAACATCGTTGCCTCGCCCAAGGTGCAGGGCAAAGTCACCGCTAATCTGTATGGCGCCACCTTCGAGGAGGCCCTTCAGGCCGTGCTCGTGTCCAACAACGCCGGCTTCCGCCAGGCGGGCAACTTTATCTACGTGTACACCAACGACGAAATCGCTGAACTAGCCGCCGTCGCCGGCAAGGGCACGCTCACGAAAGTGTTTCCGCTCAGCTATGTCTCGGCCATCGATGTTCAGGCTTATATCACCCCCATGCTCGGCAAGGACGGCCTGGTCGCCATTTCACCGGCGGCAAGCACAGGCCTCGCGAGCCAGGCGGAGGAAGGCGGCGGCCAGGCTGACGCGGGGCGCAACTTCGTCATCGTCACCGCCCGCGCCGACAAAATGCGCGATATCGAACGGGTGATTCGGGAGGTGGACGTGCGTCCCCGGCAGGTGCTGGTCGAAGCCACCATCCTGCGCGCCGAACTCAAGGACGACAACGCTCTGGGAATCGACTTCACCGTCATAGGCGGCGTGGACCTTGAAGAGTTGGGCGCCATTTCGAACGGAATTCAGAGTCTGGCCCTCGGAAATCTGCCGCAGGATCGCTTTGAGCGATTCAACTCAAATACGTCAACGGACTTCGCCAGCAAGGTCCCCAACGGCGGCGTCACCGTCGGCGTCATCAAGGACAAAGTCGGGGCGTTCCTCCGCGCACTCGAAGAAGTCACCGACACCACTGTTCTGGCCAACCCGAAAATCCTCGCCCTCAACAAGCAAAAAGGCCAGGTCATCGTCGGTCGCCGCGACGGTTACCTCACAACCACGGTTACCGAGACTCAAGCCGTCCAGACCGTGCAGTTCCTCGAAACCGGCACACAACTGATTTTCCGCCCCTTCATCGCTGAAGACGGTTACGTGCGCGTCGAACTGCACCCGGAAGACAGCGTGGGATTCGTCAGCGCCCAAGGCCTCCCCTCGGAACAGACCACCGAAGTCACCACCAATGTGGTGATTCGCGACGGGGAAACGATTTTGATCGGCGGTCTTTTTCGCGAACTGACCAAGGACGCACGCTCGCAAGTTCCCGGGGTGGGCAATATTCCCGGAGTCGGGCCGCTCTTTCGCTCAAACAACGACTCCAGCACCCGCGAGGAAGTAATCATTCTCCTCACCCTCCACATCGTAAAGGACCAGGAGGATTACGCCGCAAAATCCCGGGCCGCTTTCGAAGACGTCGAGCGCACCCGCGTGGGCGTACGCGAGGGACTCATGTGGCACGGGCGCGAGCGACTCGCTCAATCGCACTATCGAAGAGCCGTGGCCGCTTTCGATACCGGCGACACTGACAAGGCCCTTTGGCACGTAAACCTCGCGCTCCACTGCTACCCGCGTCATGTGCCCGGCATCAAGCTAAAAGAATGTATTCTCGGCGAGCGGGCCTGGGACGAAGACGCCACGGCCACGCGCACGTTCATCCACGAATTCATCGCCAGGGAAAAAGGCTGGCCGCAAAAGCTCTTTGATCGCCCCGATCCGATTTCGTCACCGGCCGATCCGTTGCCCGCCGATCCTGCGTCCCCCCCCGGCACCGTTGGCACGCCGTGATTCAAGGGGACGAGGAATCGGCGGTCAGGAAGGGCTGCCCCAGGAATAAGGCTTCGGACGTGCAGGAAAGCTGATGTATTCGGCTTATTTGCAATCGTTATGATTCTTTTGCAACGCGAGGTTGACATGATTATTGATTTCAAATCTGAAATTTCAAATTTCAATCCCCCGGGGCGATCGTATACCATGATAAGTGCCCTCCACCTGTCGTTGTACTTTGGATTATTGTGCGTTCTCGCCGGTTGCCAGACGCCAACTCACGCTCAGGCCAAAGTGCAGGCCGAGCAGCGCTGGAGCCAGGTTCGAGGGCAGGTCAAGCTGCAACTTGCCCGGCAGCAATTCGAACGGGGACTCTTCGAGGATTCGATCAAAACGCTGCAGGAAGCAACCACCCTCGATTCAACATCCGCCGACGCCTACGCCATGCTGGCCAAGGCCAATCTCGAATTGGGCAAGTCGACAACCGCCGAGCAGGTTCTCACCGCCGCTGAAAAAATGGGACTAACCAGCGCAGAGTTGCACTATCTTCGAGCCGTCGTCCTCGAACAGCGAAACGAGCTGGACGCCGCCCTCGTGCATTACGTGAAGGCCTGCTCGCTCGACGCAACCAAAGTCGCGTACCTGCTGGCACAAATAGAAACGCTAGTCGCCTTGAATCGCACTCAGGAAGCGCTTTCGCTCGCAGACTCCAGCGCCAACCAATTCGACGACGACGCTTCGATAGCACTGCTTGGGGCACGAATCGCCGCCCTCACCGGCGACGCCAAGGGGGCCTTGGAACGCTTTCAGAATCCTTCCATCCAAAACGCGGGCAGCCGGGTAGCCACCGAGGAGTTCGGCTCTCTTATGGCCAGTCAGGGTCGTTGCGGCGAAACCATCCGAATTCTACAGCCCCTTTTCGACTCCTCCGCCAAAACGCTCGACGCACCCGAGATGTCCGCTCAGGCTCGCCGGACCCTGGCCGAGTGCTACCTGGCCGAAAAGGAACCCAAGCTGGCGATCGGCGTGCTCTATGATCAAGCGGTAGCCAATCCCTCCGACAAGGCTTCCCAAGTTCTGCTGGCAAAAGCGGCTCTCGCGACTGGCGAATACATGACTGCCCTGCAGGCCCTGGAGCAAGCCCGGCGTGGCAACCACAACTCCGCCGAGGTGGACCTGCTCCTGGCCGCCACGCATTGGAAAAGAAATGACCTTATCAGCGCCGAATCCGTGCTTGACCAGATTCTGGCCGCCCACCCGGGTGATGTAGATGCTTGGTGCATGCGGGGCGAGGTGCTTCTCGCCCTGGGCAGGCGGCAGGAGGCTCGCTCCGCCTTTGAACGAGCCGCGGAGATCGACCCGGCATGCGGCTGGGCCGCCAACCAGCTCAAGGTCGAAAGGGCCCGTTTTGATCAACCTGGGCCGGTCGAAAAAAAATTTACGAAAAGGTCTTGACAGTTTTGTAGATTGGTGTATATTTGCCTTTATTGGACGAGTATGTTTTTTGCAGGTAAGGTGAGCGCGAACAGGTAATATCGATCTATACCATTAAGTATCATACTCCTATATCGATACCGAATCGTTCCGCACTCTTTACTCAATCTAAAAAAGCAGACCAACGCTTTCACTCCTGCATCGTCCCAATTTTGATAATTTGATCTTCGCTGCGCTGTTTGGATCGCTCTGCGCTCGTCCTAGGCGGGTTTTGAGCTTCCCAATCTCGCAGATTGGATTGTGCACGAGCGCTAAATCGCGCTCCTGCACGGGCCTTGGGGACGAGAACTTGCCTTCATACTCCCACCTAGGGTCGTGCTCGGCGTCGTGCTTTCGGGATGATCCGAAAACCGACGGGTCATCGCGAGGGCGCTGACGCCGGCACGCCCGGGAGGAGGGCAGGTCGGGGGATTACAGAGTCGTACTTCAAAAGCCGCTTTAAGGCGCCTGCGGGAAATTTTGCGATTGGTGGCGGTGGGGACCGGCAGCCAAAAGCAAAGGCCAGGCAACTAAAGCGGCTTTTTTTATGCGCACATGCCAATCGTCGATACGTTCCCACTTCACACTTTTGCGCATTCAACTTTGTCACACCTCCACCGATTTAATTCGTTCAAACGAAATGATTGGACCCAATAGAAGTGAGTTAGCCCCGGGGCGACGACCACGTTCTTGAAATGCCAAGTTGCTGGACGTTATTCCCCCACGCCTGGAAGCTCACCCGCCGCCAGCATGGTCTCATCCGGCGGGACTTGCAGGTAGGCCAGCGAGAATTGCAAAATTTCTCCCACCACCGGCGCAGCGACCGCACCCCCGTAGTAGCTTAACGTCGCATCCGGCCGGCGGATCATCACCACCACCGCAAGCTCTGGCGGCGAGTCCGGCTTGATTGACGACGCCCCCAGAAATGCTGCCGTATACTGTCCGTCCTGGTACCC
>JBKJYI010000042.1:0-3464 GCA_046715855.1 Phycisphaerae bacterium | reverse complement strand
CGTGATGGGTTCCACGCTGAGCGATGCTGCTGCGCGAATGTTTGCCGATGACCTGGCGCGCTTCCCGGTGCGGGCCGTGCTGAACGCGCTGGCTCGTTGCCGGCGCGAAGTACGTGGGCGCCTCGTGCTGGCCGACGTGATTGCGCGGATCGAGGACGGTCGTCCGGGTGTCGAGGAAGCGTGGGCGATGTTGCCGAAGTCCGAATACGTTTCGGTCGTCTGGTGCGAGGAAATGGCACGCGCTTACGGGGTATGCGAGCCGCTGTTGGAAGTCGATCCCGTTGCGGCGCGGATGGCGTTCAAGGAATCCTACAGCGCTGAGCTTCAAGAAGCTCGCAGCAACGGTGTGCCGGTCAAGTGGTCACCGTCGTTCGGATTCGACAAAGCGGGACGCGTCAAAGCGCTACGCGAAGCCGCAGAACATAACCGGCTCACACGAGACGCTGCCAACGTGATGATCGGCGAACTCGAGTCGGACATTACCGGCGCACGGTCAGGCCCGCAGGCGATTGCTGGCTTGCTTGAGCACGTGGTCTCGAAGGTCGATGCCGAGAAGGGCCGCGCGATGCTTGCGGCACTACGCGTAAAGCTGACTGCGAAAGCAGGCGATACCCCATGACAACCCTCGCCTACCTCACCCTTGGCGCTCTGGCTTGTGTAGCGGTATTTGCCATCCGTTGCGCGTTCGATGGGTGGCGGAAATGAGGTATCAATGCAAGCTCACCCCTGATGATGTACGTCAGATAAGGGCCTTGCGTGAGGAATTTCTGAGGCTACGGGAAAGCTGTTCGCTGAAAGCCCTAGCGGCAAAGTTCGAGATTGACGAAGCCACTGTCGGTCATGTTACGCGGTATGAAAGTTATAAATGGGTTCGCTAACATGATTTCAGAAAGCGAAATGTCTGCATTCGTAGCCGTTGGAGAACGATGGCTATGGGTGCCAGACAGTGAGCGTAGATATGCTGTAACAGACAGCGGGAAAATTATATCTACCGCTTATGGTAAGTGTCGTTTCATAAAGCAATTTAACAGCGGAAATGGGTATTTGAAGGTTAGGTTGCGGTCTGGTCATCGTTATAAATCTACAGCAACGCATCGTTTAGTAGCGGTTCTTTTCGTGAGCGGGAGATGTGAAGGCGATCAAGTAAATCACAAGGATGGTGACAAACAAAATAACCACTGGACTAATCTTGAATGGGTTACGTGTCTAGAAAACACACGGCATGCCATGAGTCTCGGATTAGTTCCACGCCGCAAGCACCCTATAAGGGCGATAACTGGAATTAGTATTCCAACTGGAGAACAGAAACTCTATCCAAGTATTTATGCGGCTTGGCTAGATGGATTCAACATGGGCAACATACGGCAATGCTTGTCAGGTGTACGAGCGAAGCATAAAGGCTGTATCTGGCAGGCCACAGTATGAAATGTAAGCCATGACCATCCTCGGCTACCTCACCCTAAGCGCCCTCGCCTGCATTGTGGTGTTTGCATGCCGGTGTATTTATGAGGGCTGGAAGTGAATCCAACCGTGATAGGCAATGCGACGCTGTACTGCGGTGACGCACTTGAAATATTGCCGACGCTTGGGAAAGTTGATGCGGTGATTACCGATCCACCGTATAGCGAGCGCACGCATAGTGGGCACGATGCATCAGTCAACGGGAACATAGGGCAAGGCAAAGATACGGCAGCCCGAGAAATGCTCGGATATAAAGCAATGTCAGTGGCTGATGTAGACAGGTTAGCACCATTGCTAACGGCTATATGTGGCGGTTGGATCGTTTGGATGTGCGATCACATACTTGTGCCATCAATACATGGCGCACTTGAAAATGCTGGGCGCTACGTGTTTGCGCCACTGCCATTTTATGCCCCCGGATCGCGCGTGCGGTTATCCGGCGACGGGCCTTCGTCGTGGACGATCTGGATTATGGTCGCACGCACAAAAGCACAGGCGGCATGGGGAACTTTGCCGGGTGGCTATGTATTGCCTGCTGGATGCCGCGAGCGCGAGCACATGGGCGGCAAGCCGATATGGCTTATGGAGCAGATTGTTTCCGATTATTCGCGGCGCGGTGACCTGATCTGCGATCCGTTCATGGGTAGCGGAACCACTGGCGTCGCGGCACTTCAACAGGGCCGCCGATTTATAGGGATTGAGATCAACGAGCAGTATTTTTTAAGCGCCTGCAAGCGCATCGAGGATGCCCAACGCCAGCAAAGGTTATTCGCATGACACCCTTCGCGAAATACGTATTTCTCCTAGCCAGCCTTACTCACAGCGCAGCAAAGCGCCCAACAAGGCAAGCAGTGTGTATACGTAGAGACCATAGGCCATGGTCAGACGACGAACGCTATGCACTACGCGAGATGCGTGAGGATGGGATTAAACCGACAGCGATAGCTAAAGCGCTTAACCGAAGTGTTGCGGCGGTGAAGTCGCAGTTGCAACTGAGATGACCGTCCAATTTATTCTCGTTCTCGTCTACATCCTGTCCGGCAAGGTGGTAATGGATGTAACGGGTCATGCAGACGGCTACGCATGCAACGAGTCTGCAGAAAGCCTTGTGCAAAGCGGTACAGCGGCAGGGCGTGTGATGCTGAGTGCGACTTGTTATCCAGTGAGTAAGGCGTGGGGGTTGGTGCTATGAAATTCGAGGTTGGCGAGATTGCGATAATGTGGTGCCCAAATTGGCCGGCTGGTCACAAGGGCGAGGTCGAGATTGTTTGCGTGCCACAGCCGCTAGACCGCAATTACACGGATGGCACGTCAATACCGGCAGGCCATTACGTCATATCTGGTCCATACCCTAACCCCAACGGCGACGGCACTTGGATCACGCTTGAACAGTACCTCCGCAAACGCCGCCCGCCTATCCCGCCAGAAGTATTAACAATCTTTCAGCCGGTGAGCGAGCCGGCGTGACTAAAGCTAAACAGCGTGAGTCTGGCGATGCAAAAATCCTGGCTAAGCTGCGCAAGCGTTTACGCGCCGCGCGACAGTTCCCTGTGAATACCTGCCCGTCCAGCCGACACGTGCAAATCATTGGCGAGGCACTCGCACGTGGAAAACCTTACCCGATGCTGACGGAAGAGCCAGAGCACTGTGCCATCAGCCTGCTTGCGACGGTGGTAGCGCTCTACGAAGCACGCCTGCATTCCAAGTGAAAATAAAAAAGCGCCCAGAACGCATCGCCCTGCGTGTTCAACGCGGAGCTTTAGTGCCAGCGGATGATTTGAGCAGACGACGGTTACAGGCCAGAAAGTACAAGCTCGATGACGTGGTATTCGCCGAACTTAAACAGGCGAGAAATCCAGGCTTTCATAGGTTGGCTCATGTGTTCGGTGAAATGGTTGCAGACAATATCGAGCAATTCACAGGCATGGACTGTCACCGGGTACTGAAAAGGTTGCAGGTCGAGTCAGGGATAGGCTGTGAGGAAATTGCAGTTATTTTACAAG
>JBKJYI010000041.1:0-6943 GCA_046715855.1 Phycisphaerae bacterium | reverse complement strand
GATGCACCGCGAAGCGTCCATCTGGTACGGAGCGATAAAGGCCCGCGTCGGACAGGCATCAAGACAAGCTGTGCACGTTCCGCAATGATCGGCGATCGGCTCGTCGGGCGCGATGTCAAGCGTCGTCAGCATGACGCCGAGAAAGAAATAACTGCCCAGCTCGGGATCGATGACCAGCGTGTTCTTGGCGATCCACCCGATCCCGGCCGCTGCCGCAATTTCCCGCTCGATAATCGGGGCCGTGTCAACGCAAATTCGACACTCGAACGGCTGGGCAACTTTGGCTCGCAATTGCCGTTCCACCGCTCGCAGCTTGTCGCGAAGCACATCGTGGTAGTCCTCGCCCCACGCGTACATCGCGATCCGACCCTGGGCTTTTCCTCCATTCTCTGCCTCCCCCCTTACCAAGGGAGGACTGAGAGGGGTCGCAGCTTCCCCCTTTGCCAAGGGGGGATTGAGAAGGGTCGCCTCACTCGTCGGCGCGGTTTGCTTGTAAACCAGTGCCACGACGATGGCACTTTTCTCGCCCGGCAGCAGCTCGCGCGGGTCAAGCCGCTTTTCCAGGTTCTTGTGCAGATAACCCATCGAACCGGCCATTCCCTGATCGAGCCACCGGCGAACGTAGTCCCCCCGTCCGATAGCTTCGGCACGGGCTATCCCGCAGCGTTCAAACCCCGCCTCCGCGGCAGCCGCCTTCACCAACGCATTCAGATCCGCGAGGTTCATCGCCACATGCTAGTCCCGCCCAATACCGATAGAAACATGAGGCCTCCCCGACCAACAGGCCGATAACTGCCCGGATTGTACTTGATCGCTCGGCGCTGCCATTCGCGCCCGCGGAAAGAAGACTCAGGATGTTCACCCACGATTGGTTTCACGGCCCGGGGTTTCAGGAGCAGCAGGACGAGGCCCGTTGGCGGTGTGCAATCAGCCATTTTCCCGACGTGCCCGAGGATGAGCGCCTGGAGCACGAAGGTATGCGCAGGCTGGCCGGCGAGCTCGACCTGCGCATGCTCGTCTACCTTCGCGACGGCTTCAGCTACGAGGTCAAGGACATCGCCGATGTGCCCAGCAAGTCGCACCTGGTCTTCGAGTGCGTGCCCATGGACGAGCACTACAAAGTGGGCGCTTTCGTCGTGTCGCTGCCCTACGAGGAAATTGTCCGAGTCGAAGTTTTCGCCGTGCATCCAAAGGAAAAACCCGAAGAATATCCGATGATTACCGGCTTTCGCTCCAGTCCCGATCAACGCGATCACATGCACGGGCTGGGCAACGCGCCGCCAAAAACGCCGCGCACTAATGAGGCCCAGTGACCGCAACTGCCTTGCGTTGGACGCTGGTCAGGGGTTTCGAAAACAAATGGGGTCAGGCTGTTTGGAGATCGAATCTCTCGCCGGGTGCGGGAATCGCGACGTCTTTGTGGCCGGCAGACTGAAGCGCTGCGGCCAGCGGCGTGGACTGATCGAGCTCACCGTGGACAAGGAAGATTTTCCGGCAGCGGCCAAGCACCGGAGCCACATAATTCCGCAGCTCTTCCGAGTCCGCGTGCGAGCTGAAGCCGTTCATCACCACCACCTCCGCCCGCAGCACGTGGCGGTCGCCCAAAATTGGAAGCTCGCGCTCCCGCTCGACGATTCGCCGGCCTAGCGTGTGGGCGGCCTGAAAGCCCGCGATCAATATCGTGTTTCGCTCCTCGTCCACGCCGCTTCGCAAGTGGTGCAAAATGCGGCCTGCTTCGCACATTCCGCTCGCCGCAATAACAACGCACGACACGCCGTTGTGCATCACCGCCTTGGAGTCTTCGCGCGAATGAACGAAATGAAATTCCGGCCCTTCCAGGATTCCCCCCGGATCGTCCGCGAAGGCGGCGGCCTCATCATCGAAACATTCTGGATGCAGCCGGTACACCTCGGTGGCATTGATGGCCAGCGGGCTGTCGATATAGACCGGAACGCGCTCCAGCTGGCCGCTCTCAAAGAGCTGGCGCAGTTGATAGACAATTGTTTGTGTGCGGCCGACGCTGAACGCGGGCACGAGCACGCGGCCTCCGCGATTCACCGTGCGATGAACGACTTCGGCGAGTTTCTGCCGCAAGTCCTGCACGGCCTCCGTGCGCCGTCCGCCATAGGTCGATTCGCAGATCAGATAATCGCATGGAGGAAGCGGCGCGGGGTCGCGGAGGATGGGAATCCCCGGTCGGCCTACGTCACCCGTGAAGACTACCAAGGTTTTCTTCTGCCCTTCGGTTATCTCCACTTCGATTCCCGCCGAACCGAGCATGTGACCGGCCTCGAAGAATCGGGCGTGCACGCCGTGGGTCACTTTGAACCAGCGTCCGTAAGGCGATGTTTGAATGAGCCGCAGCGTCGGCGGCACTTCGTTGACTCCGTAAAGCGGCTCGACGGGCGGCGTATGCGGCGGTCGCCGCTTGTTAAGGAAGCGGGCATCCTCCTGTTGAATTTTCGCGGCGTCGAGGAGCATTACGGCGGCCAAATCGCGCGTCGCGGCCGTGCAATGAATCACGCCGCGGAAGCCTTGCCGAACGAGCATGGGCAACCGGCCGATGTGGTCGATGTGCGCGTGCGAAACGATGACCGCGTGAACTGTTCGCGGATCACACGGGAAGCTGTTGTTCAAATCGCGGGTTTCCGATCGGCGGCCTTGAAATAGCCCGCAGTCCAAAAAGACCCGCTTAGCGCCGATCTCCAGAAGGTGCAATGATCCCGTGACCTGTTGCGCCGCACCGTGAAATACGAGTTCAGCCATGGCGCAACATTGTAGCGATATAGAGTGCCAAGCGTGAAGAAGCGATCGCCGAGGTTAGGTCGAAGTCGAGGTGATCTCCGAGGCTAGCCGCCTTACGCTTCGACAAGCAGCGCGCGCCGGAGCGTCGCGTGGCGTTCACCGTCGCGCTTGCCGATGCCGTGCTGGAGGACATCGCTGGCGTCGCGGGTGATGTTGCCCATGTGGCGCTGCAGCGCGAGGCTGTCGATCTCCTGGACTTCGGAAGGCAGTTCACATTCGGAAAATCCGCCCATGAGCGTGAACGAACCGATGCTGACATCGAGCTGGCCTAATTCGCCCATGGCCCGATCCCAGTCGGCCATAGTAAGTTCTCCGCCGCGAATGAGTTGTTGGAGATCGATGAACTCCTCCGCGAGAGTGGGACAGCGAATCTCCGTTGCCCCCATGATGGTCAAGAAAAACTGACGCGGAATGGTTCGGCCTTCGCGTTGCCTTTGCCGCTGGGAAAGGATCCGGCGGGCAAGCGTCTCGCGGCGTAATTCACAGCCTCCCATGAACGTAAAATAAATCTTGGGCTCGGGCTTGATCACCGCTTCCTGGCCGCCCATTATGCAAAATTGAATCATGATTTACCTCGAACCAAATCGGCTCAAAATTTCGCTTTTTACTCGCCAGGCGCCTCGCAGCCCACTTGGCGGTTTCCTTTCTATTCGCTTGCAAAAGGTAATTATTTCGCCACATCACGGCGTAAGCAGCGCAATTTCCGGCCCGGCGGTTTCAATGCCGCACGCCGACTATTCGAAAGGTTAATTTTAGAGATTTCGGCGGTTTTGTCATCGTGCTGGCCTGCAGCGTAGAATTTTGTCATGCCGAAAGCCGCAGAATTGCCGGACCTTGATTCTTTGCACCCGCGTGACTTGCGGGCTTTATGCCGTGCCGGCCAGTATCGTGGTCCAACGGCTGGACTGGCTCCCGGTTTCGTGCAAGCCAACCTGGTCATGCTCGCTGAAGAGTGGGCCGGCGATTTCCAGCGCTTCTGCGATCTTAATCCAGGTCCCTGTCCGCTTCTCGAAGTCACCGAGCCGGGAGTGTTCGAGCCGCGCTGTGCGCCAGGCGCGGACTTGCGCACTGACTTGCCACGCTACCGCGTCTACGCTCGTGGTAAATTAGTTGCACAGCCGTTCGACGTTCTGACGATTTGGGATACGCAAGACGGTTGCGCCCAAGATTTCGCCACATCAGCGCATCGACACCTCTCCGCATGGATTTCGTTCCTGCTGGGGTGCTCGTTTACTTTCGAAGCGGCGTTGCTGCGGGCCGGTATTCCCGTCCGCCACATCGAACAGAAATGCAACGTGCCCATGTACCGAACGATCATTGAGTGCAAACCGGCGGGAATCTTTTCTAGCCCCATGGTGGTATCCATGCGGCCCATGACTCCTTCGCAAGCGGAACGCGCCAGGCAAATCACCGCCGCGATGCCCGGCTCGCACGGCGCGCCCATTCAGATTGGCGACCCCGCCGAGATTGGCATTCAAAGCCTGAACTCGCCAGATTATGGTGACGCGGTGGAAATTCGAACCGGCGAAGTGCCTGTTTTCTGGCCCTGCGGCGTCACGCCGCTGGAAGCGATTCTCCGCGCCAAGCCCGATCTCGCGATCGTGCACGAACCGGGCCACATGTTTGTCACGGATAGGGGAGCTTAATTATCTGCTGCTGGATTCTCGGGAATAACGGCAGTTGGACGTTCGGACGAGGGGCCGATGAAATATTTGGCCCACCATTTCGGGAATTTCGCCGCCGCTTTGAAATGATTTTCGGAGACCGCGCGGACGGACCCCGAGCGTGCAATTTCCTCGCGGCAGCGGCCGATGGTGATTTGCATCTCGATTTCCTCCGTCCCGCGCAGCAATGTGAGATTCATTTTCCCTCCTGGTCCACGAGCGCGAATGATGGCGCTAAACTTCTCGGTTACCTGCATACCTTCGCCCTCAAGAGGGTTGCCGTCCACTTGGAAAATCACGTCATCCTTCAGCATCCCGGCGCGCTCGGCAGCCGTCTCGGGAATAACCTTTCCTACCATCACGCCCACTGTACCGGCCGGCAGGCGAGGATTTTCCTCGGTGTTGGCAACAAAAGGCTGAAGATTGATACCCAAAAATCCAGTGCGGTCGTACACGTGATGATTCAGGTACGCAGTCCGAACAATGTGCTCGATGCGCAGGAGCACCTCCAGATTGTTTGTTGCGTGATAGGCGTCGCGCAGCCTTGCAAATGCCGGGGCGCCAATTTCGATGAGGCCGGCCGTAGCCTCTTCGCGCTCCTTGAACGAGGGCGAGCCCAGCATGGGAATCAGTTGATCCGCGCTCTGGGCAGCGGTGACATCGAGCGGCAGGCGGAATTCCTCATCGGTGACGACTTCGAGCTCGCCGCGCGGGCCTTCGAGCGGATCGTCGACTTCTTGTTCTTCTTGAACCTGGACTTGTATCTGCGCCTGGGCGAGGACCGGGGTTATTGCCAGGCCGCAATGAGCGATTCCTAAGACCATCATGGAGATCAGTGCATTTCGCATGCAAAAAGTATCCACCGCGAAGAAGAGCGGGGCAAGTCCCAGCTCCGGTCAGACAACTCCTCGCAAACCGGCCTCCATTTGGCGACCATTCTAAAATCGCTAGAATGCGTGCACTAGGGATTCAGAACCCGGCGTTATTCCAGCAAGGACAGCGATCATGACCACGACGATGACACAAGATTACAAGGTAGCGGACATTGGTCTGGCTGAATTCGGCCGAAAGGAAATCATCCTCGCCGAGCACGAAATGCCCGGCCTGATGGCCATCCGGGAGGAATACGCCGCTCGCAAGCCGCTGGCCGGAGCGCGAATCACCGGCTCGCTGCACATGACCATTCAGACGGCCGTGCTTATCGAAACACTCGCCGAGTTGGGGGCCCAGGTCCGCTGGTGCAGCTGCAACATTTTCAGCACGCAGGACCACGCCGCGGCAGCCATTGCCGCCGCCGGAATCCCGGTGTTCGCCTGGAAGGGTGAAACGCTGGAAGAATACTGGTGGTGCACTCTTCAGGCCCTGAACTTCCCGGAGGGGGGGCCGAATCTCATCGTCGATGATGGCGGCGACGCCACCATGCTCATCCACATGGGCTACGAAGCCGAGCATGAGCTGGCCAGGACCCGCAGAATGCCCGATCCGTCAAAGGCGGACAACGAGGAAATGGAGATTATCCTCAAGCTTATCCACGACGAACTCGGCAACGATCCACAGCACTGGCAGCGCGTTGCCAAAGAGGTCGTTGGCGTAAGCGAAGAAACCACAACCGGCGTCAAGCGGCTCTATAAGTGGCAGCAGGCCGGCACCTTGCTCTTCCCCGCGATCAACGTCAACGATAGCGTCACCAAGAGCAAATTCGACAATATATACGGATGTCGTCATTCGCTCATCGACGCATTGAATCGTGCTACGGATGTGATGCTTTCCGGTAAAGTCGGGGTGGTATGCGGCTACGGCGACGTGGGCAAGGGCTGCGCCCAGAGCCTTCGCGGGCAGGGGTGTCGCGTCATTGTCACGGAGATCGACCCCATCTGCGCGCTCCAAGCGGCGATGGAAGGCTACCAGGTACTCACGCTAGAAGACGTGGTCAGCACCGCGGACATCTTTGTCACCGCAACCGGCAACAAGGCCATCATCCTCGCCGCCCACATGGCCAAGATGAAAAATCAGGCCATCGTCTGCAATATTGGCCACTTCGACAATGAGATTGACATGGCCGGGCTAAAGAAAACTCCGGGCGTGCGCAAGGAAAACATCAAGCCGCAGGTGGACAAGTGGATCTTCCCCGACGGGCACTGCATCCTCGTGCTCGCGGAAGGCCGGCTGGTCAATCTCGGCTGTGCCACAGGCCACCCGAGCTTTGTGATGAGCAACAGCTTTTCGAACCAAGTCATCGCCCAAGTCGAGCTTTTCGAAAATGCCGCCAACTACGAAAAGCGCGTCTACACGCTGCCCAAGCACCTCGACGAAAAAGTCGCGCGGCTCCACTTGGCGCAACTCGGCGTAAAGCTCACCAAGCTGCGTCCCGACCAGGCCGACTACATCGGCATCCCGGCAGACGGACCCTACAAACCCGACCACTATCGGTACTAGGAAGCGAGCCGCGAACTTCAGTTCGCGCGGACGTGCCA
>JBKJYI010000040.1:0-6184 GCA_046715855.1 Phycisphaerae bacterium | reverse complement strand
TTTCGATGTCGCCGAGATTGGCGGATTGAATCTAACTAAGGCGTGATGGTTCCTGTTCGCGGATGATGCTGCGGGCTTGGGGAAGAGAGTGCCCGCGAAGGTCGTAAGGCAACCGGTCGGCAAGAAGCTCGAAAAAGATGACGCCCAGGGCGTAGACGTCGGAGCGCACGTCGAGTTCATCGGGTCGGCCGGCGACCTGTTCCGGGCTCATGTAGGACAGAGTGCCGATGATCTGGCCGACTTCCGTGTGCATGGTGACTTGCTGGATGTCGCTGTGGGTGGCGCGGGCGACGCCGAAGTCGAGAATTTTGGGTTGCGGCGATCCGCCGTCGGACTCGACCAGAATATTTGCGGGCTTAAGGTCGCGGTGGACCACGCCTTTTTGATGGGCGTGATGGACGGCGTCGCAAATTTCGGCGAGCAGGCTGAGGCGCTGGCGAGTCGTGAGTTTGTTGCTTTTCGCGAAATGCAGGAGGGAGGGACCGCGGATAAACTCCATAGCGAAATAAGGTACAGGCCCCATTCCGTCGTCGTGAGTGCCGGCTTCGTAGATTTGTGCGATGCCGGGATGCTTGAGTTGGCCGAGGATTTGCACTTCGTATTCGAATCGGCGGCGGACGGACTCGGAGGCCATGGCCATACGGATGACTTTCAAGGCGACAGTGCGACGGGGGTGGTCCTGCTGTGCCTCGAAGACGGAACCCATGCCGCCTTCACCGATCAGTCGCAGAATTTGAAAGTGAGCGATGCGTTGAGGAGTGGATCGTTGTTGCAGTGACGATTTGGATCCCTGGAGAAATCGCGTATTCGCAGAACCGTCCTGGTCGAGCAGCTTTTCGACATCCGCTTTTAGCTGAGCGTCGTCACCACAATGATCCACCAGGTATTGCGCGCGGCTCTCGCCGGTGAGCTCCGCCGCTTCCTGGAAGATTTTTTTGACGAGTTGGGCGCGCGAACTGCTCAAGAGTTTTGCTCCGATGAGGCCGGATCATCGGCCTTCAGCACGCGGAACAGCCATGCGCGGGCGAACCGCCAGTCGCGTTCGATGGTGCGCAGCGGCGCGTCCATCGCTTTGGCGGTTTCGTCGTTAGTCATCCCCGCGAAGAAGCGCAGCATCACGATCTGATGCTCCCATGGATACTCTTTTTCCATCTGTGATAACGCTGCGTCGAGAGCGAGAAGGTCGTCTCCGGGCGCATCGATGGCAACCGAGAGATTATCGAGATCAACCCGCCGGCGATCGCCTCCGCGCTTAATTCGGCCTTTGGCCCGCGCGTTTTCGACGAGAATGTCGCGCATGGCGCGGCTGGCGGCGAAGAAAAAGTGCCCGCGATTTTGCCAGCCATTTTGATCGCGACCCACCAGGCGCATGAACGCTTCATGGACCAAGGCCGTGGGTTGCAGGGTCTGGCCGGGCGGTGTTTTGGACATCCAGGAGTTGGCCAGCGTGCGAAGCTCGTTGTAGACGACGCGCAAGAGGTCCTTGGCGGCCTGCGCATCGCCCTGGCCGGCGATCTTTAGAAGTTCGGTTACGTTATCGGGAGTTGGTTGCATCAAAACAATCGCACCGATTTGGCGGGCTCGCCTTCCCTACGTCGGCTGATTCATTGTCCCGCATCTGCGGGTTTGTGCCAATAACTCCCGAGTTTTGGCAATTGTATACGCCAGGGCGGGAGCGGCATTAGCATGAATTGGCTGGTGCAATCAAAAGGAGCTTTTGAGATGCAAAAAACGGGTTTCGGATGGTAGACGCCCTAGCCCGGATAGGCGCCACGGCTGCGGCCCACAATCCAAATCGTTCGGCGTATGTGATAGCTTGGTTATCGGCCAAGGATCGAGGAATTTGGAAACAAATCAAAACTTGCTGAGTTTTCCGAGGCAGTTGTTATAATCGACGGCACTTCCAAATGATTTGGAAAGCGGAAAGAAAGAACATAGACACTTCTAACTAGAAGTGGGAGCGGAGAGAGGGCATGCGCATTCGAATTGTCATCGGCTCATTGATCGCACTCGTGGCAGTCGCACCATCGCTGGGTGAGACACCCTTAAGTACGGCCTTCACCTATCAAGGCCAGCTCAAAGAAGGCGGCGTGCCGCTTTCGGACACGGCCGACTTCCAGTTCACCCTGTGGGACGCAGCCGGAAGCGGCAATCCGCCCGTGGGAGGTACGCAAGTCGGGAGCTTGCAGGCGGTCAACGCCTTGCCGGTAACTGCGGGCTTGTTCACGGTTGCGCTTAACGGTAATGGCGCGTTTGGAGTCAATGCGTTCAACGGCAATGCTCGCTGGATTCAGATCGCTGTGCGCAGCCCGGCCGGCGCCGGCGTCTTCACTACGCTCGCTCCACGTCAGCCGCTCACGGCCACGCCATACGCACTTTACGCATTGAACGCGCCGGGCGGTTCGTCCGACCGACACTCGCTGGACGCGGTAGACGGAAGTCCGCTTGATGCAGTGTATGTGAACAACGCGGGCAAGGTCGGCATCGGCACGACAACGCCGAATCATCAGTTGCGCATCAGCGGTGGCGCCCCTTGGACGTCGAACTTCTGGACCGGTTCTGTGGAATTGGACAATGCGGCGGCCATCGGCTGGCGAAGCAACGCCGCCGGCCGCCGTTTCGGTATAGGCCAGACAAATTCGGGCCTGTACTTCTTCCATACTGCCAGCGACCCCGGAACCACGGGCAGTCCGGCCGTTTATGACATGTTCATCAACGACACCGGCAATGTCGCCATTGGAACCGGCGCCACGGGCACCTCGAAACTCGATATTTCGGCGTCCGGAGAGGGCGCCGAAATCCTCCGATTTACTACCGAGCGCCCCTGGGTTTTTCGCCAGATCCGCACGGGTCCGTCGGCCGGACTTCAACTCCTCTCCACCGTCGGGCAAAAAGCCTTTGAAATCACGGCCCACGACGGAAGTAACGTTGCAACTTTTTGGGCCGACTCCACAGCTTCCAAGGTTGGCATCGGCACGACGAATCCGGCCGCCAAGCTTCACGTGGTTGGCGGTGCGCCGATCACGCCAAGCGCAGGCGGCGCCATTCAGATTGGCAATTCAACGGGCACCAATGTCGCCATCGACGACGACGAGATCATGGCTCGATACAACGGTGCTCCTACGAAGCTCTACATCAACTACGACGGCGACGATGTTGTTTTCGGCGGCGCCATCGACATCGGATATGAGATTGTTACCGCCGAGGGAACTGATGTTGTGTGCCCACCGGGAAAAAAGGTCCTGGGAGGCGGATGTGAAGTTTCCGGAGGAAACCAAGACATCAAGCGCAGTTATCCTGCCAACAATGGATGGCATTGCGACGCTGGAATAGATCATGATGTCGGGACTACCTTTTACGGTTTGACTGCGTACGCGATCTGCGCGCGAGTGAAGTAGGGCCAGTATCGAATAATCACCAATCCGACCCGCCCAAACAAAAAACCGTTTGATTTGGCGGACATTCGTTCCCGATATCGGCTGATTCATTGTCCCGCCATGCGGGGCTTTAGGAAAACACCGCCTTTCGTGACCGGCCAGTGTACGCCGAAGCGAGAGCGGCAACGATGCCCTCTTATCAGGGGTTAAAAAAAATCCAAGGGGAGGTTTGGCATGAAAAACATGAGCAATAGGTTGACAACGTGGGCTGCATTAGCGGTTTGTGCAAGCGCAGCGGTGGCGCAGGGCCAGTCGGAGACGTTTACCTACCAGGGACAACTGAAGCTTAACGGAGCACCGGTGTCGGAGGAGGTGGATATGAAGTTCACCTTGTTCGGCTCCGATTCGGCAACGGAGCCTGTGGCGGGCCCGCTCCTGTTCGACGGCGTTACCTATTCGTCGATCCAGGTCACGGGCGGCTTGTTTTCGGCCGAACTCGATTTTGGTCCGGGAGCGTTGCAACTGGGCCAATGGCTGGAAATCGAGGTTCGGTCCCCCCACGACCCTGGTGACTCAGGCCCCTATACGGTTCTGACGCCGCGCCAGCGAATTTCAGCCGCACCATTCGCCTTAAGCGTGCCTGGGCTGGCAACCAGTGAGGCCGGCGTCGATGTCGCGGGCGACATTCACGCGGCGGGCGAAATGATTGCCAGCGCTTTCAGCAGCAACAGCCCGCTGATTTTCAAAGTCAATCCCAGCAACACGGAATGTGCCCGGTTCGATGACGCCAACTGTTACATGGGGTTAGGGACGACCGATCCAGGGGCCCGCCTGCACATCGGCGGAACGCCGGGGGTCGATGGCATCATGTTCCCTGACGGCTCGATCCAGACCACCGCGGCCGGTGGTGGCGGCGGAGGCGGGTTCTGGTCGCCCAATGGCGCCCATATCTTCAGCAACAACGGCGGCAACGTCGGCATTGGCACCCCTGCACCGCTGACTAAGCTCGACGTTCGCGGCAGTCTGGTGCTTGACCCCGGAGGAAGCCCTACACTTTACACTTCGGCAAGTGCCGGGGAACAGAACCGATATCTCAACTTGATCAATTCCCCCAGCCATAACAGTGCTTCCGGCTTGAAGGCGGGCGGCATTCTCGTATCGGATTCCTATGCGTTCGCCAACCCCGGCAAGAATGATCTTATTGTGAAGGGCAATACCGGCATCGGCACAACGCCGGCCTTCAAGCTGCATGTCGAAGCCCCCGGGTATGGGCTAGTACATTCCAATGGAGCCGTGCAAGTGGGCACCTACGCCTCAGGCGCAGCCGGCTGGCTCGGAACGCGCTCCAGCCATCCGCTCTATTTCTTCACCGGAGACTCCTTGCAACAGGTTACGCTCAGTACGGCCGGCCGGCTTGGGATTGGCCACACCGACCCTCTTCGCCGCCTTCACGTCCGAGGGGACAGTATCTTCGCCGCCCGATTTGAGAGTTCGTTTACTTCCGCGACAGTTACCGAGTTCACAAATACGGCGAGCAACAACACTTGGGAATTGGCCCTCACGGGGTCTGCTCCCCCCTTCGGCCTGGGCGCCGGCGACCTGTACTTCTACCGCCAGGGCAATACTGAACCCGGACTGACCATCTCCCGCGATAATTTCGCAGCTTCGATCCGATGTGCAGACCTGAGGATCGGGCATCCCTCTCGCCGCGGCTCGCCGGGTCGGGCGCTGGTGGACAACGGGGATCATCTGGTCGTCAACTTCGCAAACGACTGGGGATACACCTTTGTCCATGGTCGCCTCAAGTGCAACATCCTCGAAGTCGCGGGGGCCGACGTGGCCGAAAAATTTCCCAGCAACGACGAGAAGGTCGAGCCGGGCACGGTCATGGAAATCGACCCGGACAACCCTGGAAAACTTCGCATCGCTCGAGAAGCCTACAGCTCGCGCGTGGCCGGGGTGGTCAGCGGGGCCGGCGACCTCCAGCCGGGGACGGTGCTGGGCAACCAACCCGGAAGCGAAGATGGTCCGGCGATCGCGTTGTCTGGTCGAGTATGGGTGCGATGTGATGCAAGCAGCGGCGGGATCAATCCCGGCGATTTTCTGACGACCTCAGCGATTCCTGGTTATTCCATGAAGGCCTTCGATCGGGAGCGCTCGCAAGGTGCGGTTCTGGGCAAGGCCATGACCGCACTGGCGGAAGGTGACAAGGGTTTGGTACTGGTGCTGGTGAATCTCCAGTAGGCAATGAGTACACGGAGAGCGAAGATGATACGCCTAGAGTTATTTAAGCCGATCAAAGCCCGGCGCTCCAGCCTTGCGATGATGAGTTTGCTGGTGCTCGCCGCAGCCGCGCGAGGCCAGGTGGCTGCCGTGGACACTCGTGAAGATCCCGCGCAGCTGGTTTCCGATTCCTTTGACAATGCTTCGAGCGAGGTGCGCTCAGAGTTCCTGGGCACGGTGGAATCACCCGGGGCTGCTACGATTCGCGTTCACATCGCCGACTACCAGCTTGGCGAAGGAAGTTATTTGACTTTGACGTCGGTTCTGGACGGGGACGTGCAGCAACTCAATGCGAAAACGATCCCGCAGTCCTACAACTGGAGCGTCGAATTCAATGGCGACGCAGTGGATGTCGATCTCAACGTGGCTCCGGGCGATATGGGGGCTTTCGTCGAAATCGACCGCATGCGCACGCCGGAAACATTCGAAGCCGATGAAGGAGCGGTAGCCAGCATCTGTGGCGCCACCGACGATCGTGTGGCCTCCAATGACCAGCGAGTGGGACGCACGACCGGCGGCTGCAC
>JBKJYI010000039.1:0-3906 GCA_046715855.1 Phycisphaerae bacterium | reverse complement strand
ACCACGAAGAAGCTATGAAGTGAGCCAACCTCGATCTGGTCGTTAGGATGCTCGTTGTTGTCGTTTTGCATTCGAACACCGGAAACGAAAGGGAGGTTGGCTCATGTACTATTGTGGACTCGATGTGGCGAGTATGTCTAGTTACGTTTATGTATCCGATCAACAAGGGGGCAAGGTGACCTCCGGCGAGGTGGCCACCACCAAATCGGCTCTGGAGGCGCGATTGCGGGCTTATGTCGGGCGTGGCGGATTGTCGGTCGCCGTGGAAGCGGGCAATCAGACGGCCTGGATTTATGAGGTTTTGGTGGCGCTGGGGGCGCAAGTAACGGTGGTGAATCCGGCGCAGGTGAAGGCCATTGCTCAGAGTCGCCGCAAGACGGACAAGATCGACGCGAAGATTCTGTGCGATCTTTTGCGGATGGGCGGCCTGCCTCATCCCGTGCATATGCCCGGTCGGACCGCTCGGGCGTTGCGTGGTTTCTTGGCGGCGCGTCGTCAATTGATTGCGGCGCGGACCAAGCTGTGCAATGTGGTGCGAGGCATGCTTCGGCAGGAAGGCATCAAGTTGCCCATGCGGGGATTGTCGACATTTAGGGCCTGGCGGGCGCTGCTGGCTCGGGGGTACGAGCTGGCTCATCTGCCCAAGATCCTGGATGGATACTTTGCTGCATTCGAGTCCCTGACTCATTCGATTCGGGATTTGAACAAGGAGATCACGCAGTACGAGCGACAAGATCCACGTTCGGCGCGGCTGCGAACCATTCCGCGAGTCGGCCAGATTGCCGCGATGACCTTCCTGGCCGCGGTGGACGACGTGCATCGCTTCCCGTCGTCGCGCAAGTTGGTGGGGTATTCGGGCCTGGCTCCCAGCGTGCGCAGCAGCGGAGAGCGAACCGAGTACGGGGCCATTACTCGCCAGGGGCGAAGCGAGCTCCGCGCGGTGTTCGTACAAGTTGCTCATGGAGTGGCCATCGACAAACGTCGCAGCACCCACGCCTTGAGAAAATGGTTTGCCCAGGTTGCGAAGAAGCGGGGGAAACGGACCGCTCTGGTCGCGTTGGCCCGACGCATGCTGGTGATCGCGTATCGATTGTTGAAAGATGAAACGGACTTTGACGCAGGAAGATTGAAGCGTCAGGCCGCGTAGTGAATGGTTCCCTCCGGCCGACGGGGGGAAAGGCTCTTTAAGTGAACCTGATCGAGGACAAAGGTCATCGAGACTTGTGGATCGATGGAGACAGCTCGCCTCACGTGTCTGGCCTTCGAGGCCCTCACGAAGAATGAGCGTCTCCTCCTGACAGGACCAGCTTAGTGTGCGGTGCATGCCACCAGCGCGAATGGGAGGTTGGTCAGGAATCCTCAATGTCGCATAGACCTTGACAGCAGCCGCTTCATGGGAGTACATGAAGGGCACGAAGAAGAATGGATTTCGACAAACTGTCACATCGCGGGTTTGCCGGAAACGTGCGCATTAACTTAATCGAGCGCTGAACGGCTGCACCTTTCGGTAGCATAGCGCAGCTTGAAAGGAGCGTCGCTTGGAGCAGCCACGAATCCCCTCCATTCATGCCACTATGCCTCATCGCGATGCTTCGCCGAGCGACCGTAGCTGTTTGGTATCAGGAGCCCAAGGAGGTGCGATTCCCCGGTCGCCTTTGGCCTTAATGCGAGGCCCGGTCCAATCGGGTAACTACCGCGCGAAGGCTCCACTACCGCGAAATCACGCTACAAACGCGAGGGTATGAACGTGTTTGCAAAATGCCTCAATGCGGCTAAAGCAGGCCGCATCAAGGCTTTCTGGGTTTTTTTGATCGAAGCGTTGTACGTTTTCGGGACGCAGAAGTCGAAGGTTCAAATCCTGTCGCCCCGACTTACGACTGGTCGCATCGCCCCAACTTAGAACTAGTCGCAGACATCGCCTACGCAGTTGCCGCTGCCCGAGCAGCTAAACGTCGTGCCATCGTTATGCGAACCCGTGCTGAACGTCAAAAGCACGGCAGCCAACAAGCCCATCACCCATGTTCGTTTACGAAGCATCGTTTGTCCTTTCAAAAAGACCACTGACCCACATCATGAAGAAATTGTAAGGATGCGTGCATGAACTGGCAATGATAAATTGCGAACGGGACGTGAAAGTCCGTTATTGCCTTCAAGCGAAACTACATTCACAATCGCAAATAGTGCGCCTGATCGGACTCTTTCAGGACGGAGCGACTTGATGCGCAGTAGGTTATTTCTATTTCTCGCCTTGGGTCTCGCCCTCGGAGAGGCAGTCCGAAGCGAAAGCCCTGAACAGTGGTATCGCGAGGGGCGGGAGGCGGTCGCCCGCGCGAAACAAAATGCACCCATCCTCGGCAAGGCAAAAAACATCATCCTGTTTATTGGCGATGGCATGGGCATCACCACCGTCACCGCGGCGCGGATTTTGGAAGGCCAGCAGCGCGGGGAGCCCGGTGAGGAGAATTTCCTCAGCTTCGAAAGGTTCCCCCACACGGCTTTGATCAAAACGTACAACACTGACGCGCAGACGTCCGACTCGGCCGGCACCATGTCCGCTATTGTGACCGGTGTAAAGACGTGCATCGGATACATTTCAGTCAACCAGAATGCCTTGCGCGGCAATCATGCTTCGACCAAAGGAAATGAAACTCCCACCATCTTCGAATTGGCCGAGAAGGCTGGATTGGCTACCGGAGTGGTTACCACTACGCGGGTCACTCACGCCACGCCGGCAGCGTGCTACGCGCACGTGCCCGAACGCGACTGGGAGGATGACAGCTCCATTCCGCCCGAGCAGCGCATGGCCGGTGCAGTGGACATTGCGCGGCAGTTGATTGAGTTTCGTCAAGGTGACGGGCTCGATGTGGTGCTGGGCGGGGGACGGTCCAATTTTCTCCCGGAACGGGTTCGCGACCCCGAGCTCGAGAAGCCCCTCGGCAGGCGTCAGGACAAACGACATCTAATCGAAGAATGGCTGAGCAAACCCGGCTCGGCCTACGTCTGGAACATGGACCAATTCGTGGCGATTGATGTGGGGAAAACGAAGCGCTTGCTTGGATTGTTCGAGCCCTCGCATATGAACTACGAGCACGATCGCAAGAAGGATCGCGGAGGTGAGCCCGACCTTACCGCCATGACCACCAAGGCCATCGAGATGCTCTCCAGAAATGACAAGGGCTACTTCCTGATGGTGGAAGGCGGCCGCATCGATCACGCCCATCACGAAGGCAACGCATTTCGAGCCCTGACCGATACTGTCGAATTCGCCGGGGCCGTCGCCGCCGCCCGCGAAAAAACCAAGCGCGAGGACACGCTCATCATTGTGACCGCCGACCACAGCCATGTATTTACAATGTGTGGATATCCCACGCGGGGCAACCCCATTCTCGGCAAGGTCACCGACTGTGATTGTCCTCGTGATCAGCAGGGACGGCTCGCCCTGGACGCGCGCGGCCTCCCGTTCACGACACTCGGTTACGGCAACGGCCCGGGTTCTCTCACCGGCGCACCGCGGCCTGACCTGACTTCGATCGACACCGGCGGGCCGGATTACCGGCAGGAAGCTACCGTCCCCATGCTCGCCGAAACGCACGGCGGCGAGGACGTGCCGCTGTACGCCGATGGGCCGCACGCCTTTCTTTTTCAAGGCGTGCTCGAGCAGCATGTCATCTTTCACGTGATGGTCGAGGCGCTGGGACTTGCTCAGGACGCGCTCAAGCCATGAAATTCGAGCGCGTCTTCAGCGGTGCGCCATGGGAGGCAAAGGTCGGGTATTGCCGCGCCGTCCGGGCCGGGAATCTGATCTTCGTCACCGGCACCGCACCGGTAGCGGAAGGAGGCGGAGTCCATGCGCCGGGCGATGCTTACGCACAAGCGCGCCGCTGCTTTGAAATCATTCAACAGGCT
>JBKJYI010000038.1:0-5192 GCA_046715855.1 Phycisphaerae bacterium | reverse complement strand
GTTCGGTGACTTCTGGGGGTCAAAAGCTCGCAGATTCGAATCCTGTCGCCCGAATCACATAATGATGTTTAATAGGTGCATCAAACGGAGACGCACCCTACCCGGCTTCAATCTTTGAACATCCGGCCTTCCATCGCGAAACTCAATCGGGTAGAAATCGGGCATGGCCACTTTGTTTGTCACCGAAGGTCCCAGCAAGGGGCAGAAGTTTGCACTGGCCGGTTGTCGCGTGTTGATGATCGGGCGCGATGCTTCGTGCAGCTTTCAGATCGTCGATCCGGAGCTGTCCCGGTGCCATTTGCAGATTCGCCAGGCCGACGATCCGAATCAGCACTTGGTGAGGGATTTCGAGAGCAGGAACGGCGTGTATGTGAACGGAAAGAAAATCGACAAAGAGACGGCCTTGATGGACTCCGACGTCATCGCCATCGGTGGGACCACGATTGTCTATTCCCTGGACGATGCGGCGGACGCGATGCGGGTGACCGAAGCGTGGAAGAGGCTGGGGCAAGGACATTTGCAGACCAGATCGGGCGATTAATTCGACGCCCTGCCCGTTATTCAGCACTCGTTTGGGTTCGAATGTCACACCTCTCTTGGTCCCCTGTTCATACGGTGGGAGGCGAATGTGCGGCTCGCTGCGGCACAGCCCGTCCTACCCTTTCCGCTTTTGATCGATTACAAATTCGGCATGATTACGACGCCGGTACCCGATCCGAAGGCAATCGACCCGCTGGCAGGCGGGTTCGAGCGGTCTTCTTATGCGCAGGAGGAGCCAGGGGGGGACGTTTGGGTGCTCAATTTGGGGCCGCAGCACCCGGCCACGCATACGACGCTGCGGCACGTGCTGGAGCTGGACGGCGAGCGGGTGCTGTCGGCGGTGGTACACATCGGGTATCTGCACAGCGGGTTCGAGAAGCTCGGCGAGCACCTCAACTTCAATCAATACGTGGTGGTCACGGAGCGGATGAACTACCTCTCGCCGCAAGGGAACAACATCACGTGGCATCACGCGTGCGAGAAGCTGTTCGGGATCGAGATCACGCCGCGGTGCAAGGCGATCCGGACGATCGTGGCCGAGCTGTCGCGGATGCAGGATCACCTGCTGAACGTGGGGGCGACGGGGCTGGACCTGGGCGGGTTTACGGCATTCATGTACCCGTTCAACGCGCGGGAGCCGATCTACGACCTACTGGAGGAGATCAGCGGGGCGCGGTTTCACAATTCGTACACGCGGGTCGGCGGGCTGATGGCGGACATTACGCCGGGGTGGCCGGCGAAGGTGAAGGAGTACGTCACGAAGACGCTGCCGCAGGCTCTGGACGACACGGAGCGGCTGCTGACTCGGAATCGGATCTTCATCGAGCGGACCAAGGGGATCGGGTATCTGTCGGCGGAGGACGCGATCGAGTGGGGCTGGATCGGGCCGCTGGCGCGGGCGAGCGGAGTGCGGCGCGATCTGCGGAAGGACGAGCCGTACCTTTGCTATGCGGACAACTGGGACGGGAAGGGTTCGTCGGCGGTGGAGTTCAAGGTGCCGGTGAGCACGGCCGGGGATTGTTATGCGCGGTACCTGGTGAGGCTGGCGGAGCTTCGCGAGGCGGCGAAGATTATCCTGCAGATTGTGGACAATATTCCGGCCGGGCCGGTGGACGTTTTGCCGGATGGGAAGCTGACGCTGCCGGACAAGAAGGAAGTGTACTTCAGCATCGAGGGGCTGATTCACCACTTCGAGCAGATCATGACCAACCGGGGGTTTACGCCGCCCATCGGGGAGGTGTATGGGGCGACGGAGACGGCCAACGGGGAGCAGGGATTCTACATCGTGAGCGATGGGGGGAATTGTGCGTATCGGGCGCGGTGCAAGCCGCCGTCGTTCATCAATTATCAGGTGTTCGAGAAGCTGGTCGTGGGTCACCAGCTCAGCGACGTGATCGCGGTGCTGGGGAGTTTGAATATCATCGCGGCGGAATTGGATCGGTAATGCGGAATGGGGAATGCGGAATGCTGAATAGCGGTTTCGAGGTGATTGTACACGAGGCGGAAGAGGGTGGATACTGGGCGGAGGTTCCGGCGCTTCCCGGTTGTGCAACACAGGGCGATACGGTGGGCGAATTGGAAGCGAATTTAGTCGAAGCCATCGAAGCGTGGTTGTCGGCATAGGGACTTCGCACGATGTCGTGGCAGGTGATTGATCGCAATAATCCGGTGGTGGATCCGAAGGCGCCGCCGGTGGTGAGTGAGGCGGTGCGGGAGAAGATCCGGTCGTTTTTTCCGCGGTATGAGAGCCGGCGGGCGGTGCTGTTGCCGGCGCTGCACATTGTGCAGGATGCGCTGGGGCATGTTTCGTATCAGGCGATGTATGAGATCGCGAAGGTGCTGGACATTCCCCCGTCAGATGTGCTCGATACGATTTCGTTTTATACGCATTTTTGGACGCATCCCAAGGGGGAAAAGGTGGTCACGGTTTGCCGAAGCATTAGTTGCGAGGTGATGGGCGGAGTTGCGGTGCTGGAGGAGATCAAGAAGCAGTTGGGCGTGGAGGAGCATGGCACAACGAAGGACGGCCGATACAGCCTGGCGACGGAGGAGTGCCTGGCTGGTTGCGATCACGCACCGTGCATGTTGATCAATGAGAAACTGCACAAACGAGTGCGGGCTGAAGATGTGAAGAAGATTCTGTCCGATGCCAATAACAGCAAGATCGATGCTGAACGCAGTGAGCTGTTTGATGCTCCGCGCGGCGGGTCGCGGGCGTTGGGCAATGGCAAGGTCGAAGATCTGCTGGAGTCGACATCTGACGTGCGGGAGATGAGAGAAGCCGACTAGCCGATGACCCATTCGCGCTCCTGATGCAACCGCAAGAACGCATATCAAATCACGAAAATCACGTTAGACCGAATTTGCCACCCAGCATGTCGTCTGGCCGGCGTCAATACAATTTCAAGCCCTGGCTCGGTGCATTCGCTACTCTTGTCATTTGCGCCTGGGTGAGTGACCGGCCATTGCGGCAACCGCAACGTGTGTTCGGCGCGGCGGAGAGCGTGCAGATCGAGGAGGCGCAAGCGCTGTGGCGCGGGACGTTTGCGCTGTCCGAGCGGCGACATGATACGGCGGAGTTTGAGGGGCGTGTCTACAGCTACTTCCCCCCGATGTATACATTTCTGGCGGCGTTGATTGTGCTGTTCTTTGGGGGCGTGCCGCACTTCTTCTTCGTCGCGCTGGCGGGAATGGTGGTCGTGCTGGCCTATATGCTGTTCCTGCGATTAACGGGATCGGCGGCTTGGGCGGTGGTTTTTTCGCTGGCGTTTATCATCGGCACATCTCACTGGCCGGTGTTGGATCGGATGCTTCGCGAGGCTAAACCCTACGCCGTCAATCATGTACTGGCGAGCATCGGGTTGCTTCTGATTCTGCTGACACTGGCGCAAAGCTATCTCAAATCATCCTTAACAATCGCGGATGAATCGTCAGACAGACCGGAAGCCCGACAATTTCGCGAGTCCGCGCGAACTGAAGTTCGCGGCTCGTACGGTTTTGTTATAACTCCTGGTCATGGCGGTTTTGCGTTGGCATGTTTGGGTTTGGTGGTGGCCGGGCTGTCGCGGCAAATGACGGTGGCGTTTGCGCTGCCTCTTTGCTATCTCGCGTGGCAGGAAGGAAGGCAGGGCCGAGGATGGACGAAGCTGGCGATAGTTGTCGTGTCGGTGGCCGCCGTGGGGGGCGTGACCATGGCGTTGAATGCGGCGAAATTCGCGAACCCATTCGACTCCGGTTACACTTACAATTACGTTGGGCGTGATGACGTCTTCGCTCGCGACGCGCGCGAGTTCGGGCTTTTCTCGCCGCACTATATCCCGCGTAATCTGTACTACCTCGGGGTGGCCGGTCCTCAGTTGCACAAGATCGAGATGAAGGGCAAGCCGGAATGGTACTTGCGACCTGACGAGATGGGTGCGGGAATTTTGTGGACGACGCCGCTGCTGATTTTTGCGTTCTTTGGATGGAGTCGGGTCAAAGAGGATCGCGTGAGGCTGCTCTTGTTGTGCTCGATTGCCGCGATCTTTGTCGCGTTGCTTTTCTGGCATGGAACAGGAAGCGTCCAAAAAGGCTTTCACCGCTACTCGCTCGATTTTGTTCCGGCGTTGTTTTTTCTGCTGGTTCCGGTGTGTCTGGCGACCCTAAGGCGGCGATGGTTGACGGTGGTGGCGGTGTCGTGGAGCATCCTTTATTTTGCGGTTTTGTTGCAGCTACCGCACATCAGGGTGTGGTAACGGCTTGCAAGTGAAAAGACGAAATTTGGAGAGTCCGCGCGAACTGAAGTTCGCGGCTCGCTGAGTTTTGACCTGGGTTCCAGTAAAAATGGCTGACTTTGAACCCGTACTCCTTCGCAACGCGGGCGTTGAGCGGTCGCACACTTTGAAAGTGTACGAGTCGCGCGGCGGGTATGCGGGTGTACGCAAGGCGTTGAAGATGACGCCGGATGATGTGGTCGAGGAAGTCAAAAAGGCCAACTTGCGGGGGCGCGGCGGGGCCGGGTTTCCTGCCGGGGTGAAGTGGGGGTTCCTGCCGAAAAATCGCACGAGGACGTTACTTTGCGTTAACGCGGATGAGTCGGAGCCCCCCACTTTTTGCAATCGGGTCTTGATGGAGACCGACCCGCACCAGCTCATCGAGGGTTCCATCATTGCGGCGTATGCGACACGCGCGCAGATCGTTTACTTGTATATGCGCGTCGAGTTTCACGAGCAGTTTCACATCATGCAGAAGGCGATCGACGAGGCCTACGCTGCCGGTTACCTGGGCAAGAATATTTTCGGCAGCGATCAGTCGGTCGAGATGTACGTGCATCGGGGAGCCGGGGCTTATGTGTGCGGCGAAGAGACAGGGCTGATCGAGTCGCTGGAGGGGAAGCGCGGGTGGCCTCGCATCAAACCCCCCTTCCCCGCCATCGAAGGATTGTTTCGGTTGCCGACCGTTGTGAACAATGTCGAAACCCTGTGCTGCGTGCCGCACATTATCGAGCGCGGGGCAGCTTGGTTTACGGGGATAGGTCCTTCGCACAGTACGGGGCCGAAACTGTTTTGCATCAGCGGGCCGGTGAAGCGGCCTGGATGCTACGAAGCGCCCATGACCATCAGCGTACGAGAGCTGATCGAACGGCCTGACATGGGCGGCGGGATGCTTCCGGG
>JBKJYI010000037.1:0-3168 GCA_046715855.1 Phycisphaerae bacterium | reverse complement strand
CAACTGGAGGCGCGCCTCGAACGATCCATCAAGGATCAGATGCTGGAGCAAATCGGCAGTCATCTGATCGAGAACGCCGACTTGGAAATCCCCGCGGGACTTTCGCAGCGACAGACGGATCGGTCGGTGGCGCGGCGCATGATCGACCTGATGCAGCGAGGCGTACCCCAGGTCGAGATTGAGCGCGTGGTGGACGAAATGCGCACCCAGGCCCACGACCAGACGATTCGCGATCTCAAGCTTTTCTTCCTCTTGGAGAAGATCGCCGCCGACCGCGAGATCGATATCAATGAAGAGGAGATCAACGCCGCGATTTCCGACATGGCCCGCCAGTCCGGCAAGCGGTTCGACCGCGTTCGCGACGAACTCAGCAAGGGCGACGGACTCTCCATGCTGTACTTGCGACTCCGCGACGAAAAAGTGCTGGAAGAAATTCTTACAGAGGCCGAGGTGACTGAGGGGGAAATCCCCGAGCGGACCGCGAGTCAGCCGCCCAGGGAGAAGAGTCCCAAAAAGAAGGCTGCCCCGGCGAAATCCGCCTCGAAAAAGAACGACGCCGAGTCCGAGGAGGCCAAGGTATCGAAAAAACCAGCGAAAAGAACGACCGCAGCCAAACCGGAAAAGAGCAAAGCAAAATCAACCGCTAAGAAGAAGTGATCCACAGGCTGGAACGGTACGCAATGTGAGGACGTAACATTGCGGTGGCGGTTGATTGGCCGCCGGCAGGGTCCTATAGGAAGTAGAAAGGGAAATCTCATGCACGAGGCTTTCGGACTGCCGGGCACAGTGAATCAGTATCCCCCGTATCAGCGGACGCGGGAGATGTCGCTCACCGACATGCTCCTGGAAAATCGGATCATTTTTCTCGCCGGACCCATTGCGGAGCGGACTGCGAGCATCGTCATTCAGCAACTGTTGTATCTGCAATCCATTCGCCGCGATCAGGACGTCAACCTGTATATCAACTCGCCCGGCGGGCTGGTGGACCAGACGCTCGCCATCTACGACACCATGCAGTTCGTCGGTTCCGACATCGCGACGTATTGCATCGGGCAGGCGGCCAGCGGCGCGGCCATCATCCTCATGGCTGGCACCAAGGGAAAACGCTTCATTCTCCCCAATGCCAAAGTCATGTTGCACCAGCCCTACGGCGGCATCTCCGGGCAGGCCGAGGACATTCGCATTCAGGCTGAGGAAGTACTGCGGGACAAGCACCGCCTCAACAACATTATTTCCAAGTGCACGGGCAAACCGCAGGAGCAGGTGGCCGAGGAAACGGAGCGCGACCGCTACATGACTGCGGAATTCGCACTTGCCTATGGAATCGTCGATGAGATTCTGGCCGACGACCGCAAGAAGACCGCCAAGAAAGCAACGTAAGGTTCTGATGGTTGAATGCGTGGCGGTTTCCGTCCGGCATTCCAACTGGAGAGTACGCACCATGAGCATAATGAATCAACGGGTTCCTTTCGTGATCGAGCAGACCGGGCGAGGCGAGCGGGAGATGGACATCTTCTCGCGGCTGCTCAAGGACCGCATCGTCTTCCTCACCGGCGGCGTGGACGACGAAGTCGCCAATCTGGTCGTGGCCGAAATGCTGTTCCTGTCCAACGAGGACCCCAAGGCCGACATCCACTTTTACATCAACAGCCCGGGAGGCTCGGTTTCCGCCGGACTCGCGATTTATGACACCATGCAATATCTGCGGTGCGACGTGGCCACCTACAACATGGGTCTGGCGGCGAGCATGGGGGCCGTCATTCTCTGCGGCGGCGCCAAGGGTAAGCGCTTCCTGTTGCCCCATTCGCGAACGCTGCTCCACCAGCCTTTGCTGGGCGGAGTGATGCAAGGTTCTGCCACCGACTTATCCATTGAGGCTGAGGAGATCATTCGCCTCCGGCACGAACTCTATCAGATCATTGCGTCGCGCAGCGGCCAGCCGATGGCCAAAGTCGAGAAGGACTGCGACCGCAACAAGTGGCTCAACTCCGAGGAAACCGTCGCCTACGGCCTGGCCGATTCGGTTCTCGAACGCATGGCCTCTGTGAAATAGCGCACTCGCTTGGACGCTAAAAGTCCTTGCGCGAAAAACGCCATATGGCGATGGCCAGGACGACGGCTTCGAAGAGCAACGAACTGCCGATGGTCATTGCCGGGTGGGTCGCCAGCCGGATCTGCTCGGCGTTTTCTGCGCGCTTGATCATGTCCTTGTCGCCCTCATCTCGTTGCGAAATGAAATCAGTGGGCGAAGCCGAGCGTGTCCACTTGCGAGCCAGCAGCGTGAGGTCGGACGTCTTGGGAACGATCCAGCGGGCCGCGCGCAGGCCGTTGTAAGCACTGCGGTACTCGCGAAGCTCCGGATACATTTCGAAGTAGTCGCCCGCCGATTGGACGCCCGTAAAGGCGATCCAGGAAAATATGGTCAGGAGGATGACGGCGACCGTGCTGCGGGTGTAGACGGCCACCTGGGTCGAAACGCTGTAGAGGTAGCTGAACATGAGGATCATCAGGGGGATGACCAGGAAATAGCGAGGCAGCCAGACGTTCCACCGGAAGCCGGCTACGAGAAATGTCAGTACCACGAAGATAGAGGCCTGAACGGTCATGAATGTCAGGCTCCCAACGTATTTGCCGAGAACAAGTTTCCATCGAGGCAACGGCTTCGACAGAAGGACCTCGATCGCGCCGCGCTCCATCATGGCCGGGAAAAAGCCGGCCGTGGCGATGAGTGCGAGGAAAATGCCAATCGAGCCCAGCACGATGTCGGCGATCCACTCCACGACCAGGCTGGCAATGAGATCGGTGCGAAGCGCACCACCGTAGGTAAACACGTCGGATTCGATGGTCCAGGTGCCGAACAGGATGTTGATGCGATTGGGCTCGAAGCTGAAGCAAAACATTCCCGCCGCCACCGCCAGCGAAATCAGCAGCATGACCCAGAAGATCTTGCGATCCAGGGATTCGCGAAACGTATCGGCTATTAAGGCCCAGGTTTGCATGGGGGCATTATCGTGATCCGGCGTGACAATGCGAGAACATTCCTTTCAAGTCGGTGTGAGCGCTCCTGCGGTACGCGCGAGTAGGAAAGTGTTACGGAGTCGGGGCAGATTCGAGAAGCTTGGTGACGTTGTAAGCGTGATTGACGGCGACGGCGCTGGCGGCGAAGCG
>JBKJYI010000036.1:0-6299 GCA_046715855.1 Phycisphaerae bacterium | reverse complement strand
CGGCGCCCGATAAGGCCGGGCTTGGGCATGCCACCCAACCCGCAAGAACAAATGGATTCACACACTAGTGTTTGTGGGCCGGGCAACCAGCCGCTGCCGCCGCGGCGCGCATGGCTTCGGGACTTCTTGCTGTTTCCGTGCCGGTCATTTCTCCGTAGATTCGGTGCTGGGGCCGCGCGGCCAAAATCTGCTCTTTGCCCCAGTTGACGACATTCTTGAACTGTTGGGAATTTATAAATACATCAAAAGCCGGCTTGGAGGACCACTCGGAAAAGATGACATACGAACTCGGATCGTTCACGTCGCTATACAAATGGGTTTTGACGTGTCCATCCATGCCGCTCATGATTTCCAGCACCTTGTTGAAAACGCTTTCGAAGTCCTTTTCGCGACCCGACAAAATCTGATAATTCATTCCGACAGTAACCATTTGTAGCCCTTTCAATAAGTATCGCCCGAGGCAAGATGATAAGGAAATTCTGATCCTGGTCCATCATGAGCCCTTGTGCAGTCGTGCTAGAGCTTCCCGGCGCGCAATCTCCGCAAATGCAAAGCCCGTCGCACGTCTTGCTGGTGAATGAATTTCACGTCGGGCGTAGTGCCAACGGCGGAGCGAGGAGCTCGGAGAGGACGAATGCCTTGCGGAGGGCGTCGGCATCATCGAGCGCAAGAGCGATCTCGTAGGCATCGGCTGCCATAGAGTCGCCTGCCTCGGCTCCGGCGATGTGCGTCGTGACATGGCCTAATCGTTGATCGGTCTCCTCCGTGAATCGCTGTTCGCGTTCCACGAGGCGCTTGGTCTCGAGCTCCACTTCGGTTTGCCGCCGTCGTTCCCTCTTGCCTTCGCGCTCGGCTAAAGTCATGGAACGGGCTGGCACTTGTGGCCGTACCTGGCGGGGGGAGACTTGTTTTCGAGCGCGCGGTTCGGCAGTTCGAGTCACCGGTGGGGGAGGCGGCACCGGTTGCCGCGGCATCGCCTCGCGGATACGGCGTTCCAGCTTGGTGCCGGCCGCCTTTTCCAGAAGAACCTCCATCACGCGTTCCATGACCGGCGGCTGGGATGGCAAGGTCGTTCTTCGAGTCCTCTCCAGAGTCGGGGGAGCGGGAGCGGCAAATGGTGGCACGTCATGGTCCGCATCGCCGTGCAGCGTCGTTGCAGGTCGCGGTGGATTTACGGGCATGCCCTCGCGCTGCCGGGCGTTTCGCTCTCGGCGTTCGGCAATTTGCTGCACAATCCACTTGCCCGCGCTGCCGATGGCGGACAGCACGATGATGCCGACAATAATAGCGCCTTCGAGCCAGTCGGCCCGCTGGGCGAGAAAAGGAATGGCAAGGAAGGTAGTCAACGAACCATTACCCCGGTGCGGGCTCAGGGCCTCGCGTCACCTTTCGAGTCACGTGCCTTTACGTTCTGATTGGCTGTCGGTGCGGCCGATGGAGTCGCGCATGGCCGTGTCAGCCTGAACGTTTCTCATTTTGTAATAGTCCATAACGCCGAAGTTGCCGCTTCGAAATGCATCGGCCATGGCTCGAGGAAGCTCAGCTTCTGCGAGCACGACCAACGCGCGGTTTTCTTCGATTTTGGCCTTGTTTTCAGCGGCCAGGGCGATGGCCATGGCGCGGCGTTTTTCGGCCTCGGCCTGGAAGCGGCGCTTGTCAGCTTCGGCCTGATCGGCTTGGAGCTTGGCACCGATGTTTTCGCCCACGTCCACGTCGGCGATGTCGATGGAAAGAATTTCAAAGGCGGTGCCCGAGTCGAGCCCCTTGGCAAGTACCGCCTTGCTGATGCGGTCGGGGTTTTCCAGCACGATTTTGTGCGAGTCCGCCGAGCCGATGGCGCTCACAATGCCTTCGCCGACCCGGGCGATGATGGTTTCCTCGGTAGCGCCTCCGATGAGCTGCTTGATATTGGTGCGAACCGTGACGCGGGCCTTCGCTTTGAGCTGCACGCCGTCCTTGGCCACCGCGTCGATGGTGCTCTTGGACGTATCGCCGCGCGTGCTGGGAACGTCGATGACCTTGGGATCGACGCTGGTCTTGACCGCATCGATGATATCGCGGCCGGCCAGGTCGATGGCGCACGCCTTCTTGAAATCGAGGTCGATGACTGCGCGTTGGGCGGCGATCATGGCCCGGGTGACGTTGGGCACGCGGCCTCCGGCGAGGTAATGACTTTCCAGATCATTGGTAGAAATATCGTGCAGCCCGGATTTCACCAGTTGAATTTTGCACAGGACGACAGTGGTTGCATCCACCTTCCGCAGTCTCATTCCGATGAGATCGAGTATGCTGACCTCGGCGTTGCTCATGAAGGCTTGGAGCCAGAGTCGGAAGAATTGGGCCAACACGATGAGCAACGTGAGGATCGTCAGCCCGACGATGCCCATGAAGATCATCCACCCGGTGGAGAATTGCGCGAGCAAGCTTGTGTTCATCTTTATACCTTTCGGAATTTTCCGTAGCGACGCACGGTCGCGCGGTGATTCTACTTCGAATTGTCGCAATGAGAAATGCCGCGTGTCACGCGCTCTTTGGCTCGACCGCCAGATTGGCACCGGACACGCGCACCCCTTCCACGATTGCGCCGGGTTCAATCAGCCCGAATTCAGCAATGCACGGGACTCGGCGGCCTTGAAATTCACAAAATCCAACGGGGCGCAATTGGGTGATGGTGCGTCCACTTTGGCCGATGTAACGGCTGATTTCCTCGACCGGTACGCTGGAGTCGCGCGAGGTGATGATCGGATTGCGTGGAGCTACACGCCGTCCGACCCAGGTCTTTGGCCAGATTTTTACTGCAGCCATCGCAAATACCGGCAAGCCAACCAAACATGTCAGCGTAGCGATGCTACCGGCCCGCTCGCCAAAGAAACGAAATGTCTGCACGATTCCCGCAATCAGCAGGCCTACACCCAGCACGGTGAGCACGCCATGTGACGGGATGAACAACTCGGCGACAAGCACGAGCGCCCCAGCTGCGAATAACAATAAGATTAAAGCGAAAGGACTCATGTAATGATCGACCGACAACCTACTTCCTGGCTAACGTCTTTACATAACCCACAACATCTAGGCCGTCGCGGTCCATGGAACAGATTGTATTCCATTCGACTTCGACCCCGTCTCTTCTTGCATTGACAAACGCCCGGGCAACCTCCGTTACCCGCCCGCCCGAAAGCACGTGAGCCTCAAGATCCGAATTGGTAATCTCCGGGCAGCCGCACTTCTGTAAAAGTATTTTACTGTAAAGAACTGGTTTTGGATCGACTTTCCGAAGCCGCATACCGATTAAGTCGAAAAAACTGATTCCCGCTTCTGCGATGAACGACTGCATCCATAATCTTCCAATGCTCGCAAGACTCAATAAAGGAATGAAAAGGACGGCGCCAACCAAACCAAACACCACGAACCGGGACATCGTAGTTCCAGATTAGATTAAGTTGCGGCGCGTACCACCACGCGGTTGCCGCGGCGCTCGATTACTTCGACGGGCACGCGCGACTCTACGTATTCTCCCTGCGTAACAACGTCGACGATCAACGGGCCGAAGCGCGCTTTACCCGCCGGTCGAAGTGGGCCTTCCGTAGTACCCAGATCGCTCACTCGGGCGGCGCCATAGTAGGGGTCTTCCACACTGACCTGGGATGGCGTTGGGTTCGCCGCCACCAGGCGATTAAAGAGCGGCATACGCGGAAGATATCTGCTCAAAATCACCATGCCTACCAAGGAGGCCGTCATCGCCCCGACCACCGTGACGATGGCCACCTTGATGGCTTCCACCGTTGACGGAAGAGAGGGGAACAACAGAGGAAACGATCGCCCCGGTTCCTCGGGCACAAAGGTCGCGAGCAAGCCGATGAGCACCAATCCGAGTCCGCCGATTCCTAGCAATCCAAAGCCGGGAATGACGAATAACTCGACTGCGATGAGCGCAATTCCCAGCAGAATCAGCACGATCTCCCAGACATTCGCCAAGCCCGATAGGTAGGGGGCGCCGACGAAAATCCCCAGCGCAATCAGCGCCGTCAGTCCCGCCAGCCCGACCCCCGGCGTGTGAAACTCCACGTACGCACTGAGCGCGATGACCATGAGCAGAAAGCCGCGCACGTACATCGAAGTCAGCCACAACGCCAGGTTTTCCGACCACAGCGGTGCGAAGCGCGTGACGCTGGCCAGATCGTAGCGTTCGCGTAGCTCCGGTTCGCTCGAAATGACGGCCTTAGCGAATCCGTAGGCAATGGCCTCGCTGGGAGACATCTGAAGAAGTTCGTAATCGGTGTCCACCGGCTGGCGAGCGTCCACTTCTTTATTGAGGAGCGGATCGAAATACGTTTTCACTAACTTCCACTCGGATGGCGGAGCGTCGGCTGTCGAGGCCTCGGCTGTCGGCGCCGGAGCCGCTGGAATCCGTCGCTCTTTTTCGTCTTTGAACACGAATTCGCGCTGGCCGGTCTTGCTATTCTCGAGCCACCACACCTCGCGCTCGGGCACAACGAAAGCCTCAGCCAGAACCAGGCTGTATCCGTTTCGCCGCGCCGAAGTGCGGAAATCGTGGATGACCGGGGTGTATGCTTTGGCTTCCAACTCCTTGGGTACGGCGACCGCGCCGCCCGGTCCGCCCATGATGACCTGCGAATCGCCGATTCGCGACGAACGGGTCATGACGATTTCGTCGCAGGCACAAGCCACCAGAGCCCCCCCGGAATGGGCGGTGGTGTTGACCCACGCGATAGTGCGGATTCCTTCCAGATTGCGAAGCATGTCGGCGATTTCAATGGAACTCGTGACCAACCCACCCGGCGTGTTCATGTCCAAGATGATTGTCGAAGCCCCGGTTGCTTTCGCCTGATCGATGCGGCGGCGGAGACTTTCACGGCTGATGTCAGTGATTTCATCGTGCAGCGTAATAATCGCCCCATGCGAACCGGCCCCAGGCGACGTTTCGACGTCGGCAAGGAGCAGTGTGCAGGCGAGCAATATCGAGGCGACCAAACCCACGGCGCGAAACAATTTCTTGGCGGAGGAAGTGTGATTTTTGCGTGGCATACTTTGCCTCACGATCATTACCGAATGCTCGAAAATCCTACACGGGCTGCGTTTTTCCGGCAAGCCGCTGATGTCTGAGATTGTAACCGAAATTCGGACTAGCCGGCGACGGAATGGACCAATTCTCCGCGTTTGAAAACCGCCCGCACGCAGTTTCGGCCCGGCTCGTAGATCCATTGCTCGGGGCTGGCGACATCCAGCACGAGAAGATCCGCCTGCATGCCATTGGCGATCGCACCGACATTTGTATGCCGGTTAACGGCAGCGGCGGCATTCGTGGTGACTGCCACGAGGGCCTCGATGGGCGTGATTCGCATTTGCGTACACGCGATATTCATCACCAGCGGCAGGGACTCGATCATTGACGAGCCGGGGTTGTAATTGGTGGCCACCGCGACAGGGACATCCGCCTCCATAATCTGCCGTGCGGGCGCTTGCTGCAGGCTAAGAAAATACGAGGTGCCAGGAAGCAGGACCCCGATGCACCCGCTCCGACTCATCGCCGCGATTCCCGCGTCGTCGATCTTGTCCAGATGATCGGCGGAGATGGCCCCGACTTGAGCAGCCAAAACGCTCGCATCCATCCCGGCGAACTGATCGGCATGAATTTTGGGCCTCAAACCAAATCGCTTACCGGCCTCCAGCACCCGATAGGACTGATACATGTCGAAAGCGGTAGCGTCGCAGAAGACATCGCAAAATTCAGCCAGTTTCTCGTCCCGAATCTTGCTCAGGACCTTATCGTGGAAGACCAGTTCGAGATATTCGTTGGCGTCGTCGAATTCTGCCGGCGTCGTGTGTGCGGCTAGATAGGTCGCTACCAGTTCGATGGGTTGCAGCGTTCTCAGGTCGCCGATGACCTGCAGCATTTTGAGCTCATCCGCGACAGTAAGCCCGTATCCGCTTTTGATTTCAACTGTGGTGACCCCGTTGGTCAGCATCCTCCGCAGTCGCGGCAAAGCCAAGTCGACGAGTTCTTCACGCGTGGAACGCCGGACCGCGTCCACCGTGACCTGTATCCCTCCGCCGCTGTGCGCGATGTCCGCGTAGGATCTGTTTTCCAGCCTTTGGACGAACTCCCGTTCACGCGTGCCGGCAAACACGGTGTGGGTGTGGCAGTCGATGAGTCCGGGAACCACGCACCCGCCGCAGGCGTCATATCGTTGGCATCCAGCGCCGACCTTCGCCTCAGACTCCGGCCCGAACCAGATGATTCGGCCTTCGTCTATAAGTAAGTCGGCAGAATGAATGAG
>JBKJYI010000035.1:0-3394 GCA_046715855.1 Phycisphaerae bacterium | reverse complement strand
CGTCCGCATCAACCTCGAAGCCGTTGCCGCCGCGGCGCGGTTGAGCAAGAAACAAAAAACCATTATCGAATACCTTGCGGCGCAGCCCGAAGCGGTAGAGATCTCAACCGTCGCCGCTCAAGCCGCTGTCTCCCCGGCGATCATTCGCGCCATGATCAAAAAATCGCTCCTCGAAGTGACCGTCAGCGAAATGCCCGCCCCCTCATCGGACAGTGAAATTTCCGTCCCAACGATCGAACCGACTTTCGACCTCAACCCCGACCAGCAACACGCCCTCGACGAAACGCTCCGCGCCGTGCAGGAAAACCTCTTCCGCGTCCTCGTCCTTTTCGGCGTCAGCGGCTCGGGCAAAACCGAAGTCTACATCCGGGCCATCCGCGAAGTCGTAAAATCCGGGCGGCAGGCCATCTTCCTCGTCCCCGAAATCGTCCTCACCACCCAGCTTTCCAACCGACTCGCCGCCCGATTCCCCAGCGTCGCCATCCAGCACAGCGGACTATCCGAATCTCACCGCGCCACACTCTGGCGGCAAATCGCATCCGGCGAAAAAACCGTTGTCGTCGGAACCCGCAGCGCCGTCTTCGCCCCCTGCCCGAACCTCGGCCTCATCATCGTCGATGAAGAACAGGAATCGAGTTACAAAAATCTCCAGGCCCCCCGCTTCCACGTCCGTGACGTCGCCATCATGCGCGCCCGGCAGCTGGGCATCCCCATCGTCCTCGGCTCGGCCACCCCCTCCCTCGAAACCTGGCACCGCGCCAACACTCGCCCCGACTACAAACTCCTGAACTTGCCCTGCCGCGTCATGGACCTCCCCATGCCCCGCGTCCACGTCATCGACATGCGCGACGAAATCGTCGAGCAAAAGAAGCCCGTCCTGCTCTCTCGCTCGCTCGAGCGCCTGCTCGGCGAGACCCTCGATCGCGGCGAACAAGCCCTCATCCTCATCAACCGCCGCGGCTTCGCCCACCGAGCCTTCTGCCCGGACTGCAAATCGCGGCTCACTTGTCCCAATTGCAGTTCCAGCCTCGTCGTCCACGCTTCGGCCGGATTATCCCAGTGCCACTACTGCCGAACCCGTGTCGTTACGCCTGTCAAGTGCCCCCAGGTCGGCTGCGGAGGCACCCTCATCCACGTCGGAACAGGCACGCAGAAAATCGAACAATTACTCGGCCAGCGCTTTCCGAAAGCCCGAAGCCAGCGCGTGGACAGCGACACCGTCCACCGCCGCGAGCAATACGAAAAACTCATCGCCGACTTCGAGCAGCGCCGCGTGGACGTCCTGGTCGGCACCCAAATGATCGCCAAAGGCCTCGACTTCCCCCACGTCTCCTTTGTCGGAATGATCCACACCGAATCCGAAGGCTTCTCCGCCGACTTCCGCGCCCACGAACGCCTCTTCCAACTCGTCACCCAAGTCGCAGGCCGCGCCGGGCGCGCCACCGCAGCCGGCGAAGTCGTCATTCAAACTCTCATGCCCGATCTACCCGCGCTGACCTTCGCCGTCACCCACGACTACCCGGCCTTCGCCGCGCATGAACTCTCCATGCGGTCACGCGTCGGCTTCCCGCCGTTTCGCCGATTGGCTCGATTCATTATTTCACACACCAGAGATGAACAGGCCTGCCGCGAATCCGAATCACTCGCCGCCCGAATTCGTCCAGCACTCGAAGCCCTCGGCGCAACTCAGGCCGACTTGCTTGGCCCAACCCCCGCCCCCATCCCGCGCCTTCGAAGCCAATACCGCTACGACCTGCTCCTCCGCACAGCCACCGCTTCCGATCTGCGCAAGGTGTTGGACCAACTCCGCAGCAACCGCGCCCTCCGCGTCAAATCCGCCCAACTAACCATAGACGTCGACCCCGTCTCTCTTGCTTAGAGCGACGTTCAAACCACTAGTAATTAGCGCGACGAAGCCTCCCCCCTTACTAAGGGGGGTGAAGGGGGGTCATAAGTTCACCAGATGATCAATCAGCCAGATCGTCTTCGAAGGACGCCCGAATCAAGTCGAGCCTTTCACGCAATTCGCCCGGCAGAGAATTTCGAATTTGATCATCGATCAATCCAACCGCAATCAAATCCGTAATGTGAACCCGGTCAATATCCCGCAACGAAGTCAGCTTCATGCGAACAAGCGCTTCGAGATTTAAAACGAGAAACCCTTCCGGAAGGCGAACCGATTCCGTAACGAGCGGCGCGGGGCATAAATACGTGGACTTGATCAGGTCCCCATGCCAAACCAAATGGACTCCGGATCGCTTGGACGGCTCGTCTGGGTCAACATAAAGCACCATTCGCCGAAGATCGTGCCGCTCGAACCCCAACTCATTCATGACTCTCGCAACCAACAAATCATCTTCGCGACGGACCAGGAGATCGACATCGCGCGTAGCCCGCGTCGCACTCGGATCTACTCTCGCCACCCACGACGCAACCGCGTTCCCGCCGATCACCGCGTAGGCGATCCCCGCCGCATCAAGCGCCGCCGTCACTCTCCGCAACCGGCGCTCTACTCGATCCACTGCCATGACATGTGCCCGCAAAGGACTCATTGATGCACCGAATCATATTGTCTCGCCCGATAGTCACCAAATTAAGTCGTGATCGCTGTTCGGGTGGCACGGCCTGGCGCCTTTTGCCAGTCCGTGTCTTGGCAATTTGTGTCTTCAACTGATCCGCGCCCAGCCTTGGCGGGAATCTTTTCCACTTGTAAACTACGGCAATAACCCGGCTAGAAATTCGAGTTGGGTGCCATGCCCAAGCCCAGCCTCATCGGGCGCCGGCATGTTCCCCCAATCGCACGGTGCAATAGAGCGAACACGGATATAGAGCACCCATGAAGTACGCGATCATTTTACCCGACGGCGCCGCCGACGAACCCGTTGAATCCCTCGAAGGCCGCACCCCCCTGGAAGCTGCCCGCAAGCCCAACATGGATTGGATCGCCTCACACGGCCGCCAGGGCCTCGTCTACACCATCCCTCCCGGCTTCTCCCCCGGCAGCGACGTCGCGACCCTCTCACTCCTCGGCTACGACCCCAAAATTGACTACACCGGCCGCGCCCCCCTCGAAGCCGCCGCCCGAGACATCGAAGTCGGCCCCGACGAGCTCGTCTTCCGATGCAACTTCGTCACCATTGTCGACGAAGTCATGGAGGATTTCACCGCCGGGCACATCTCCCAGCGCGAAGCTGACCTCCTCATCGCCGACCTCAACGAAAAACTCGGCGGCCGAAGCCTCCGCTTCCACACCGGCGTCTCCTACCGCAACCTCATGGTCGCCCACGACGCCACCGAAGGCCAACTCCAATGCACCCCCCCGCATGACGGGCCCCACCGCGGCAGCGCCGCCGACATGGCCCACGGCGCCGGCGCGGCCGGGGGTATGGGCGGG
>JBKJYI010000034.1:0-4565 GCA_046715855.1 Phycisphaerae bacterium | reverse complement strand
ACAAGGTGATGCTGCACAACGACGACGTGAACTCTTTCGATCACGTCATCGCCTCGATCCTCAAGCTGACCACGCTGACGCCGCAGGAGGCGATCATCCGCACCCTCGAAGCCCACGAGAGCGGACTGGCTCTCTTGCTCACCACGCATCGCGAGCGGGCCGAGCTTTACATCGATCAATTCGCCTCGCTCAAGCTCACCGCGACCACCGAGCCAGCCGAAGCTTGATCACGCCGATCGTTCTTGAAATGCTTTTCGCAATAATTCGGCAGCGCGGGGGTCGAGGTCGATCGTAGCGGCCAACTCGCGTGCCTGTGGCGTCATTTTCCGCAGCGTCTTCCGCAAGATGTTGACGGCCTTGTCTGTTTCCCATTCGTCTACGTAGGTCGCCAGCTTCATTTCGAGGAACGCGAGGCAGTCCGCATCCTCGAGCGTTTGCGCCTGAGAGTCCGCCGGCCAGTTCTTCTTCAAAATCAAATCCAACACCTGACTGACAATCGCATCTTCGTATCCCTGATTCCGCAACAGCTTTTCCGCGACTTGCGCGTGGTGCGCGGCGCAGGCGTCACGCCATTGGCGGTACCCCTGTTTGTTCATTTCGTAATCTGAGCGGGGAACTTCCCAACGGCGAAGTGTGTGGGTGTGCGCGGCCAATCGAAGAGATTCGGAAGCGTCCGGGTCCAACTTCGTTACCCACTCGAAAACGCACTCAGCAAAGAGCAATTCGCGCGGACCCTTGCGACCGCGCCATTGTCCTGATTGAGGATCCAAGGCATTGGCTGCGTTAGCCGCGGCGATGGAATCTTTATATCGCTGAAATTTGTGAAACAGTCGTTGTCTCCGACAAAAGAAAGCCGCGTGAAGCCTTTACTGGGCCTCACACGGCTTCCCAAAAAACCCATAAGTCAGGAGTCTTACGATCGCTTGCAGCACGGCTTGGCGCAGCCGACCGCACAAGGCGACACGGTTCTTTCGACCTTGCCGCAGCAGGGCTTGGCACAACCGACCTTGCAGGGGTCCTTTGAGGTCCGGCAGGGATCGCAGCCGCCCTTGTGGCAACCGAGGTTCACGGTGGAAAGCGCGAAAGCGAAGGAGAGGCCGAGGACGACTTTGCCCAACGTCTTGAACATGGAACGATTCATGGGATCGAGCTCCAGAGGGGAAGTTCTCACGTCGACCGCAACGCCGCAGTCGAGCATCGACGCCGTACCGTATGACAAGGTTAAAACCTTGGCAAGCCGGTTGGCATTCTATTTTACGGTGTCTTGCGGCGTGATCATGAGTTGCGAGCTCACTATGCAAAAGGATTATGGGGCGGATTGGAAAGGGGGCAATCCGGGCATTTTGCGTTGATTTGGCAATGATCGGTGGCGAATACAACCAGTTGAGCGTCGTGGTTGTTAAACAGGGCATGTCCAGTAAGAAAATGACGGAATCGTTCTTGGACCGTCTTATAACCTGTCTCGCGCGATGCATCTGACCAAATTGGTGAGGCATCGCTGACAGATGGCTTTGAACTGTCATTTTTGTTCCTCGTGCGCTGCATGGGAACCACATTGGTGAGACGGAATGGAGCCGTCCTGTTCGCGTGGCCGTGGCGGGTGGCTTGGAGGAGCCGGTGGCGAAAGGGCGCAGGAAGCGAGAATGCCCTCCACGAAATGCTCCCGTTCTGTTGCCGCATGATTGAGGGCGAGATGGGTTCACGCCTGAAGACTCCGGAATTGGGTTTGGAGAGACAGCAACGGTATGCGAATCAATGGAATTGAGCGATTTTCGAAGGTAGGCCTCGCTACCCTCACCCCGTCGCACCCCCCGTCTTCGGCGTTCCAGCGTCCGCGCCAACTCAAGTTCGCGGCTCGCAGGCTTTTCGGATGGCTTCTACACTCACGCGTAAATGAAAGCCGGGCGGTTTTTCTGAAAGTTGTATTTTGGCCATACGGCAGGTCTGGCGCTGACGCTGATCATCAGCATCTGGTTGATCGTCGCGGAATTTGATCGATTTCAGGCCGACCAGCTTACTCCCTATCTGCACAATTATTCCGACACGATTGTTGCGCTGGTCGAGCATCGGCTGAACGCGGATTCGGAACGCGAGCTTCAGGAGCTTGTGCGACGGATTGGGTCGTCGGACCCCGATGCGGTGCGAATCACGGTGGTTGCCGCGGATGGGAGGGTGCTGGCGGACTCGCAGGGCACGGCGGCGATGGAGAGACCACATGCTGCGCCCTGAGACTGCCGAGGCGATGAAGTCCGGGCGCGGAGAGAGTGAGCGGTGGTCGGACACGGTGTCGCGGACCATGAAGTATGTGGCCGTGCGGGTGGACGAGGTCGGTTTGCCGGTGGGCGTGGTGCGGGTGGCGATGCCGGTGCGCACGCTGGCGGAGAGGACGCGGGCGGCGCGTCGTCTGTTGAGGCCGATCGGACTCATCGGCGCCGCTGCGCATTTCCCATTGGAACTTAATGCAATCTTAATAGTGGCCGGGTAAACCTTTTTGCGTTGGACACTGCACAGACACCACCTGCACAAAAAACATTGAAACTCTGGATTTTTGGAGACAAGGAATGCTACGAACTACGCTCAAGAAAAATTTGGAACTCATCTTATACATGTGCCATGAATTAACTGCGCTTCGGCGGACCAGCCGCATGCACTGCTCACAGAGCAGTGGGACACGACAGGAGCGCGGCTATTTAGTGGGATGCGTATTCATCGCAGTTTTTGGAATGTGTGGAAGCGCCGGGTGGGCTGCGGACCTTTCCGGGACGGTGAAAGTGGACGGCTCGAGCACGGTGGCGCCGATTACCATGGCGGGGGCGGAGATGTTTCAAGAGGCGAATCCCAAGGTTCGCGTAACGGTGGGGATTTCGGGAACCGGCGGGGGGTTTAAGAAATTTCTCGATGAGAAGACCGACCTGCGGACGGATATCAATGACGCTTCGCGGCCTATCAAAGAAGCGGAGATGAAACGGGCCAAGGAGATCGGAGTGGAGTTCATCGAGATTCCCATCGCGATGGATGGGCTCGCGGTGGTGGTGAATCCTACTAACACGTTTTGCAGTCACCTGACAGTCGAGGAACTGAAGAAAATCTGGGAGCCCAACAGCACGATCAAGAATTGGAAGGACATTCGGGCCGGTTTTCCGGATGTACCGCTCAAGCTTTATGGTCCCGGCACCGACAGCGGCACGTTTGATTATTTCACCGAAGCCATTGTCGGAAGAGAAAAATCGTCGCGCAACGACTACACCGCGAGCGAAAGTGATAACGTGCTGGTGCAGGGAGTTTCCGGCGACAAGGGGGCACTGGCGTACTTCGGTCAGGCGTATTTCGAGGCCAACAAGAGCAAACTGAAGCTGCTCGCGATTGATAATGGGAATGGCAAACCCGTTGCGCCCACGTCAGCCGACATCGTCCGCGGTGGGACGTATGCTCCGCTTTCGCGGCCATTGTTTATCTATGTTAACGCTGAGTCGCTTAAGCGACCGGAGGTGCGCGCGTTCGCTGAATATTTGCTCGACAACTCGAAAAAGATTGTTGAGCATCCGCGCGTTGGATATGTCTCGCTCAACGATGATGTGCTGAACCTGGCCAAGCAGCGGCTAAAGGTGGGCAAAGCCGGATCGGCCATGAACGCTGCCGGCAAAGGCACTACCGACTTGAAAGCTGTATTCAGCGCCCCCTGATGCCAACTCCTTAACGCCCATGTATTCTTGCCTTATGATGAGCGCGGCGGCCACCAAGTTGCCGCGTTCGTCCTTTTGAGCGGCGTAGGCACGGGTTCGCACAAAAGGAGCGGGCGGGGCGAATCTGATCAGCAGGCAGTGGAGGCAACGATGGGACGAAAGCGTTCTCCGCTGAAAGAGCGAACCATTCACGTCGCATTGTTTTTTTGCGCGACCATTTCCATTGCCACGACGGCGGGCATCATTTTTGTTCTGGGCAAGGAATCGCTGGCTTTTTTCGCCCACGTTTCGCCGGTGGAGTTTTTCACCGGCAGGGTATGGGCGCCGACTTTCGAACAAGCCAGGTTCGGGGTGCTGCCGCTCATTAGTGGTACATTTCTCATCGCGGCGGGTGCGCTGCTTATTGCGCTGCCTGTGGGGCTGGGGTCGGCGGTGTTCATGAGCGAATACGCTCCCTCCGCAGTTCGCAGCGTGCTCAAGCCGACGCTGGAAATTCTGGCCGGCGTGCCGTCGGTGGTGTACGGCTATTTTGCACTGATGTTCGTCACCCCGTACGTGCTTCGGCCGCTTTTTCCGAGCACGGAGATGTTTAACGCAGCGAGTGCCGCGATCGTCGTGGGCGTGATGATCATCCCGACGATCTCGTCGCTCTGCGATGATGCGCTGCGCGCCGTGCCGCGGCATCTGCGCGAGGCGGCGTATGCGCTATCGGCCACCAAGCTGGAGGTTTCGACGCGAATCGTGGTGCCCGCAGCGCTTTCCGGTGTGACTGCTGCTGTGCTTCTTGCTTTTGCGCGAGCGGTGGGCGAGACCATGGCCGTGGCCATTGCCGCCGGGATGACGCCGAACTTGACGCTTGATCCATTGCAGCGGACTCAGACG
>JBKJYI010000033.1:0-2735 GCA_046715855.1 Phycisphaerae bacterium | reverse complement strand
GTCGCGTGCGGGGCAACGTGATTGAGTGCGAGGGTGAGAGGCTCGGCTTGCTCGGTTGCCAGCCGGCTGGTGAGTTCTTGATAGGGCATGATGCCGGTGAATACTGCGGCCACGGCAATGTAAATGATGGTGCAAATGACCAGGGAAGCAATGATTCCGATGGGCAAGTCGCGCGCAGGATTGCGCGTTTCTTCCGCGACCGTGGAAACCGCATCGAACCCGATGTAAGCGAAAAATACCACCGCGGCGCCGGCGAGCGTGCCGGTCCAGCCGTTGGGCTGAAACGGCGTCCAATTCTCGACCATCTGGCCCGGCGAAACGAAGTAAAACGCCACGGCCGCAAAAAATGCGAGGACGAGAATCTTGATGACAACCATGATGGCATTGAATCGGGCTGATTCGCGAATGCCCCACACCAGGACCACCGTGATCGACATCACGATGATGAATGCGAGAACATTGCAAACGATGGGGATGCCAAAGACGTGCGGGGCGCTTTCGAGGAGTCCGGGGATTTTTGCGGCCGTGCGATAGTCAACTGCCAGCCATTGCGGAAAGTCAATTCCAATATCCCGAAGGAATGTTCGAAAATAATTAGCCCAGCTAATGGCGACGGCCACGTTGCCGATGGCATATTCGAGAATTAAGTCCCAGCCGATGATCCAGGCGATGAACTCGCCGAGGGTAGCGTAGGAGTAGGTGTAGGCCGATCCCGAAATCGGAACCATCGACGCGAATTCGGCGTAGCAAAGCGCGGTCAGCCCGCATACCGCTGCGGTGATGACGAAAGATAGGGTGAGTGACGGGCCCGCACCAAGCCGGTGCGCGTCGCCAGCCACTGCCGTGCCAATTGTAGCGAAAATTCCCGCGCCGATGATGCCGCCGATGCCAAGGAGCGTGACATGGACCGGTCCGAGCGAACGGCGCAGGGTGGTCTGCTGGCGTTCCGCGGTGCTTAAAATCGCGTCGAGGCTCTTGGTGCGGAATAATCGACTCGCCATGTGCGGTTCAATCCCGTTCTGGTTTACGCGGACACTTGTCGTGCCTTGTGACCGGCTTCCGGTTGACGCAAGGTGGCGGAAGCGTACTCATTGACCATCACCCCGGCAAGAAGGTGCTTTGACTTTGCCCCGCAGTTCTTATAATGACGATGTGTCGCTAGGTGTGCCCGCCGGCGTGGCGGGCTGAGAGAGTGCCTACGAACCTGATCAGGCAGTCTGCGCGGCGAAGGCCCGGAGACGACCTGCGGAGGGAAGCGACGTGCAAATCTTAAAGTTCAAAGTTCGAAATTCAAAAAGCGAAGAATTCGACCAAAGGCTCTTGGTCTTGCGTCTTGGTCTTGCGTTTTGGAACTTTGATCTTCACATGGAGTCCACACATGACGACCGCTGCTAAATCCGCGCGCCCCAAGACTTCGACCCCGGAAACATCGAGTACGGGCGCGTTCACTGGGTCGCACAAAATCTACCTACCAGGCCGGCTTCACTCCGACATCCGCGTGCCCATGCGTGAAATCGTGCTGACTCCGACCCAGCCGGCGCATGGTACACACCAAAGTTCCGGAAACGGCCGCGCTTCCCCGAACCCGTCGCTCGCGGTCTACGACACGTCCGGACCTTATACCGACCCGACTGTCGTCATTGACTATGCGCGGGGGCTGCCGCCTCTGCGCAGAACATGGATTTTAGGGCGGGGCGATTGCGAGCCATCAACTACAGGTAATCTCAAATCTGAAATCTCAAATCTCAAATCTGAAACATCGAATCTGAAATCTGAAACATCGAATCTGAAATCTGAAACATCCAATCTGAAATCGGAAATCTCAAATCTCACATCTGAAATTTCAAATTTGAAATCTGAAATCTCAAATTTGAAATTCGAAAGTTCTTCTCCATCGGGCCAACTCCACACCCCTGAAGCGGGTCTCAAGGGGGATGTGTCGCTTCGCGCCAAAGCCGGCCGCAATGTTTCGCAGATGCACTATGCGCGCAAGGGCGTCGTCACGCCGGAGATGGAGTTCATCGCCATCCGCGAATCGCAGCGCTGCGACGCCTATCGCGATCTTGTCGCGAAGCAGCATCCCGGGGAAAGCTATGGCGCGGCGATTCCGCGCGAAATCACGCCTGAGTTCGTCCGCGACGAAGTCGCGCGAGGCCGGGCGATTATCCCTGCGAACATCAACCACCCCGAATCCGAGCCGATGATCATTGGACGCAACTTTCTGGTCAAAATCAACGCCAACATCGGCAATTCCGCGCTGGGCTCCTCGATCGAGGAAGAAGTCGAAAAGATGGTCTGGGCCATTCGCTGGGGCGCAGACACGGTCATGGACCTCTCGACCGGCAAGAACATTCACGAGACCCGCGAATGGATTCTCCGCAATTCGCCCGTGCCGATCGGAACCGTGCCGATATACCAGGCGCTCGAAAAAGTGGGCGGCAAGGCCGAGGAACTCACCTGGGAGATTTTCCGCCAGACGCTCATCGAGCAGGCCGAGCAGGGGGTCGACTACTTCACGATCCACGCCGGCGTGCGGCTTCGCTATGTGCCGCTCACGGCCAAGCGGGTGACAGGCATCGTCTCGCGCGGCGGCTCAATTCTCGCGAAGTGGTGCCTGGCGCACCATCAAGAGAATTTCCTCTACACGCATTTCGAAGACATCTGCGAGATCATGAAGGCGTACGACGTCGCGTTTTCGCTAGGTGATGGCCTGCGGCCCGGCTGCATCGCCGATG
>JBKJYI010000032.1:0-2798 GCA_046715855.1 Phycisphaerae bacterium | reverse complement strand
AACTGCCCATCAGCCATGACACTCCTCCCGTCAGCCTCCTGCCGACATGTACCCGGACCCGAACCCGACTCTTTTGACCAATTAGCCCATATCTCCAATACGATACAGTCACTAATGTTCACCGTCAATAAAAAAAATGAATCGGACCTAGTGCATACCCTTGGGGGCGCGGAAGGCCGATTTAGCTTGTGTAATCTCGGTCAAATGGGCTGATTTTGTTCAACTTTGGGGTTCCGGGTCAGGAAATTGACCGAGACTTGAGGGTGGCATTTAGCGTCGCCCTTGTGGGTGGCGCAGCAGCGCCCGGGGCAAGCCCGGACGCTACATTTAAGCTATGGACTGTAAGGGCGGATCATGGGTGGGCAAGATCATGATGAACTCTTCGGCTTCCAAGCCTTCCGGGTTTTTGAATCGATCCACGCCGGCGACCGTGAATGAGCATTTTTGCAGAACGCGGATCGAGCCGATGTTGTGCTTCGCGACGCGGGCCTGAAGCGGGCGTATTTTCTCGTGTTTCAAAAAGTCTGCGACCGCGGCGGATGCGATCCCTTTGCCCCAATATTCCCGGCCGAGCCAGTAGCCAAGCAGGCGCTGGCCAGAGTTATCGAAGCTGACCACGTTGCCGGCTAACTGAGATTGGTAAACGATCGCTTTTGTAATGACGGTCTGGTTGCGGAGGATTTTGGCCCAATGGGCCCTGAAGGCATCGCGGTCGCGCGAGGGGAAGGCGGCCATCTGGCATGCGGTGGGATCGCGTTGATGCTCGAAGAGAGTTTCGAGGTCGGATTTCTGAACATCGCGCAAGGTTATGAGAATGGGTGAACGAGCTCCGCTACATGGCACGCGTTGAATCATACCGACTGACCGCTCGCTTCAGGTCGAAGTTTTGATTTGCATGAGGGCACTTCCCTCGACCATCCCACCCCCGGTTGGGCATCAGGCCGTTGGCACCGACGCAAGGGCAAGCTTTCGCAATACGAAAGGCAAGATGCCGCCGTTGCGGTAGTAGCCAAGCTCGACTTCGGTGTCGATGCGCGACACCAGCATTATCGTTCGCGATGGCACGCCCTGCGGGCCGGTGAGGCGGACTTCGATTTCCTGGCGCGGCTTGAGGGTCGTAGCGACATTCGGGAAGTCGAAAATCTCTTCGCCGGTGAGGTTCAGGGTAGTGCGATTTTCGCGGGGGCGGAATTCAAGCGGCCAGACGCCCATGCCCACCAGGTTGCTGCGATGAATGCGTTCGAAGCTCTCGGCGATCACGGCCTTGACGCCCAAAAGCATGGTGCCTTTGGCTGCCCAGTCCCGCGATGAGCCTGTGCCGTACTCTTTGCCGGCGATCACCAGCAGCGGGGTTCCTTGCTCTTTGTATTTCATCGCGGCGTCGAAAATCGTCATTCGGTCGCCGGTGGAAAGAAAGGTCGTCACCCCCCCTTCCGTTCCTGGTGCAAGCAGATTCTTCAGACGAATGTTGGCGAAAGTACCGCGGGTCATCACGCGGTCGTTGCCGCGGCGCGAACCATAGCTATTGAAGTCCTTGGGCTGGACGCCGTGTTCCATCAAGTACTTTCCTGCCGGTGAATCCACCTTGATCGATCCGGCCGGAGAAATGTGGTCGGTGGTGACTGAATCCCCCACCATCACCAGCACGCGGGCACCGGTGATTGTCAGCAGCGGCGGCACGGCCATGGTCAGGCCATCGAAGAACGGTGGATTTTGGATGTAGGTGCTCGATTCGTCCCAATGATAAGTGTCGCCCGTCGCGCCGGTGATGTTGTTCCAGCGCTCGTTGCCGGTGAAGACGTTGGCGTACTGCGTTTTGAACTTGTCGGCAGTCACGGACTTGGCAATGGCGGCGTCCACTTCCGCGCGAGTGGGCCAGATGTCCCGGAGATAGACCGGCTTGGAATCGGGGGACCAGCCCAGCGGTTCGTGGTTCAGGTCGCAATTGGCCGGGCCGGCGTTGGCGTAGGCCACGACGAGGGGCGGCGAGGCGAGGTAGTTGGCCTTGACCTGCGGGTGGACGCGGCCTTCGAAGTTGCGGTTGCCGCTGAGCACCGCGGAAACGACCAGGTCGCCCTTGATGACCGCGGCGGCAACATCGTCGGGCAGCGGACCACTGTTGCCGATGCACGTGGTGCAGCCGTAACCGACGGTGTGAAAGCCGAGTTTTTCGAGATAGGGCGTCAGGCCTGCGTCGCGCAGGTATTCGGTCACCACGCGCGAGCCAGGCGCGAGGCTGGTCTTCACGTAGGGCCGGACGCTCAGGCCTTTTTCCACGGCTTTCTTGGCCAGCAGTCCGGCCGCGACCATCACTGACGGGTTTGATGTATTGGTGCAACTGGTGATAGCGGCGATGACCACCGAGCCGTGCCGCACCGTGTCACCGTCCACGGGAACTTGCCGCTCGGCGCCGGGCACCACGGTTTGTTTCGGATCTACGGCCACCACCGGATTGCCGCCTTCACTGACAAAGCGTCCCACCTCGGTTGCTTTCGGATCGGGCTCGAGTTTGTCGCGGAACGCACCAACAAAAGACTCCCACACTTTCGACAAAGGAACACGGTCTTGCGGGCGCTTCGGGCCGGCAAGGCTGGGCTCAACGGTTGCGAGATCGAGCGATAGCGCGTCGGTGAATTTGGGCTCCGGCGTGGAATCGGTGCGAAAGAGTCCCTGCTCCTTGGTGTAGCGCTCCACGAGATCGATTAATTCGTCGGGGCGTCCTGTGCGGCGAAGGTACGTTAGCGTTTCGCTGTCCACCGGGAAGAAGCCCAGGGTCGCGCCGTATTCGGGGGCCATAT
>JBKJYI010000031.1:0-8060 GCA_046715855.1 Phycisphaerae bacterium | reverse complement strand
GCAAGATCCAACTCTCGACCACGTTCCGCGACTGAGCGCCCTGCTCGACCGGTTTCGATGACTTTCCGCCCACCCGGCTCCGCATCTGTAAGGACTCTCTTACCGCTCTCGCGTTCCCCCACTTCGGATGGTGGCCGCACAATCCTCGGTCCTCGACCATCTTCGTCGGAACGATCTGGGATCCGCTCGTCCCGTCGCGCATCGGCAACACGATCACCCGGGTCAGGCCGCCCAATCCGCGATTTATCCGTAGACGGCGAAGGAGGCGGCTTCACCACATGCGGGACAGCCTCAACAGTTCGAGAATCGGCGGATGTTGACGGCTTTTCGATTTCTCGTGCGGGAGCCGCGGGAACAGGTTTTGCCGGCGGTGGCTTGATTTCCACAACGCGCTCTTCGGTTGGAGCAGGTCCAGCGGGCGGCGAATTCTCCCGCTTCGGAAGCATCGTCGTCACCGTGCTCGCAGCCGGCTTTTCTTCTTGCTTCTGCGCGGAGGCCGCCGCACCCTCACGAATCGCGCGGAGCCTTTCCTCCTCGCTCGCGGTGGGTGACTTTGGAGGAGCCGACGAGTCTGCCGATTTTCCTTCTGCCGTCACCGCGGGCGGAGCATCAGGCGCTTTGCTCACCACTGCCGGTGAAGGCTGTGGCACGTCCGGTGATTTGGTGTCAGCCGTGCGCGAAACGGGTTGAGTCGCAGTTGCCTTTCGCTCAATGGAGGTCGTCGAAACCGACGGCGCCTGTTCCGGCTGCCTGACCGGCTCGGTTGGTTTTGTTGCGCCGGTTCCGCCTGAAGATAGTTCCGCTCCGCGCGGTAATTCCGCCACTGGATTCACGGCATTGGGAGTAACCAGCGGGGCGCTGTGTTCAGGGGGTTTCGTGCCCGCGATCTTCTTAAGGTCTACAACTCCTGTTTGATTCAGTGCGACGATCGCCCCTGTCGCAGCCGATAAGAACCCGGCCGTCGCCGTAATCAATCCAGGAATAGTTTGAAAAAATCCGGTTTTGGGTGCATTCGACATGATCTATTATTCGGGCAGAAAAGGTGCCCGCCTCCACTCACTGGCGAGTCTATCGGGATGAGCCATCGAGTCAAGATAAAACTGCGTCTTGAGGCAGGGCGGCGCTGCGCTTGACCATGCCACCTGGAGAATTCAGCTGGATTACGGACGCCCCTCTGTCAGCCGGCGCTGTCGAAACTCGTCGATGAATTGCTGAATATCTCGCTCGCGGACCTGCTTCAAATCATCGGGAAGCTCGGATCGCCGGATCATCCACTCAAACGTCTTGCCGTCGCCAAGATCAATGACAATTTTTCCAACATACGGGTCAGGCGATCCCGACGCCGGTGCCGTGGCCTGCGCGGCCATTCCGCTTTGCGGGCTGTAAAAGAAAATCCCGTCGGGGCTGAGCAAGTATCCCAGCCCCGTGTTGGCGGAAATACCCTCCAAAACCTGCTCGGCCTTCACGTTTGTCGCGTCGATAAAATAATTTTTCTGCTTCTGGACAGGCAAGGTCGCAATTGCACCCGGTTCAATGCGAACGGGCGTATTCAGCGCCGTCCCGATCGCCTGCAAGACATCGACAAGCGGACGATTCGTCATTCGAACGGAAATCGGCTGCTTGATCCTCTGCCGCAGCAACTGCTGGAACGTGCTCACGACGATGTGCTCATCCGACAGGCACCAAGTCCAACCCAGTTGATTCGTGGCCACTGTAAGCACGTCATTCCCGTGGCCCGCTCCCACGTTTTCGATGGCCTGGGAAAGTGACCCCCATGCGTCGGGCGCCGGCACCTGAAACTGAATTCGATCCTGCAACTTCTCCAGGTCGTTCGACTTCAACCCCGGCTGCATCGCGGAAAGCTCGCCCAGCGTCTCCAACTCGGTCCATGTCGGGGCCCGCCCCAGGCAAAGCAACGCATCTTTCGGAACGATGCGCACATGATCTTCTTCCAATTCAAACTTCATCCCCAGTGGACGAAACAGCCGGTCCAGCCCTTCGCGGAGAGGCACATTCTGGATGTTGACTTTTTCGATGATCGTCTCTGGTCCCTGCGGCACGAAGCGCATCGCATCAGGGGTCATGACGATCCGAACGCCCGTTTGCTCGGTAATCTTGCAAATCGCATCCACCAGCCGGATGTTCTCAAGTGTGATCTGCGTCGGCTCGGTGAGTGCTTTGCCGATCAGGGCCCTGGTGTTTGGTGCTGGTCCCAAAAGAGACGCCGCTACGATGAAAGATGACAGGAAAAAGGACATTCGTTTCGCTCCGAATTACGGAATTCAATTCTGGCGGCGCAAAGTCCGCTACAGCGGCGATTCCTCAAGTTGACCGTTGGGCGACAAACCCAGCGTCATGTATCCAAAAGACAGTGACTGGCTCGCATCGACATCATGTGCTGCGGGCTTGGCGAAAGAAACAATGGCAACCGCCGCATCGGATTCGCCACTCCATGCCGGACCGATCTGAACATCTGTCACGGGCGAAACATAATTAGGATAATTCCGAACTGGATAGAACGCCGGCAGCACGGCCAAGACCACAACGGCCGCCGCCGCGAGCGGCGCACCCAGACGCAGCGCCGACTGCCACGCGGATCGCCCACGTTGGCGCGCCGGGGCTATCCGAGCCATCACGTTGCGTGTCAGGTCCCGTTCGTCATATTGCGGCGATCGCGCACCCCATTGCTTCAGCATGCTGTCGACGCCCGCAAGGTCGATCTCGTCTTCAGCGATTTTGGCCAGCACCAATTGCCCGTAAGTTTCCCAGTCAATTTGCACGTTTGCCGCACGGCGCGACTGCACCAAGCCGGCCACCCTGCGCAGCTTTTTCGCCTCGACGCCAAATTCCGCGGAAGCGGCCAACGCCTCATCAAGCCGGACTTGCTCCGCAGCCGACAGATCTCCGTCAATGCTTCGACTCACGAGAAACAGCCAATCGTTCAAATCAATTTTCTCGTTCATTCCTGCACCGCGTTTTCTATTTCCATACCGTCAAGCGCCGCGCTCAAAATGAGCGGACGTGTAATTGTGAAAAGCGTGCTCCCGCACGGCTTGCTCCTCGCAACATTTCTTCGAGCCGGCAATCAGACTCCATCCCGCCGAAAAAATCCGCGACAATCTTCCTCGCTCGCGTTCCGCGCATCGGCACCCTACAGCAAGCCCGCCAGCAGCTCCTTGAGTTTCTTCCGCGCTTGAAAGACATTCCATTTCACCAACTCCACGCTGCATTCCAGAATCTCCGCAACTTCCTTTTGCGGCACGCCCTCAACACTAAAGAGGATCAACGCCAGTCGCTGTTGATCCGGCAATTGCTCCAGCGCCTTGGAAAGCGCCCCATCCAATTCCGCCGCCTGCGAGTCCTCATCTGAGGCCGACGATGCCAGCCTCAACCCGCCGCGGGGCTTTTGAAAATCGACCCCATCGAGCAGCGAATCATCCAGCGACGATGCCGGCCGAGTCGCCCGCGAGCGGCGAAAATTCAGCGAGAGGTTGCTCACCACCCGCATCAGCCAGGGTCCGAACCTCGCCGGGTCCTCCAGTTGATCCAAGCTCCGATAAGCTCGGACAAAAGCCTCCTGGCTCACGTCGCTCGCGTCGGCGCTGTTGCCAACCAGCCGATAAGCCACCGACACGGCCCGCCGCTGATACCGCCGCACCAGCTCGCCAAAGGCCTGCGTGTCCTGAGCCTTCGCCCGGCAGACCAGTTCAACCTCCAGCGGGTCTTTAACGTCTGCCTCGGCGTTCAATCCACTGCCTTCCTTCACCTTAGACACGGCTGACATGACTGAGTTAGACAACCCGCCCTCCAGCTCGATTCTGCCTCGTGCGGGCGGCGTTTCACTTCATCGCACGGCCAGGACCCATAAATTCGATATTACTTTAGCTAGTATCGGCCAAAAGGTTGAACGCGACCTATCGTAAGCTGTAATCGAGGGGATAGGTTCGCCGCCCTTCGTGCTCCGCTTCGGCGGACCGAAGGGCGGTTTGCCTTTTAGGGTGCCATGCCCAAGCCCAGCTTTTTCGGGCGCCGGCATGGCGGCCCTTCGCTTGACCATGCCACCCGCCGAGGCCCGGCCTGCCTTTGGTGACTTGCCAACGTCCTGCGCAAGTCACCCTCACTTGTTCCGCTCAACTCGATCAGACCGGAACCAACCCGTAATCGATGACACCAACCCTCGATGGTTCGCAACCCACCGATACACCACCCGCGACACCGGCGCGAATCCCGGAAGCCGCCGATACAGCGTCAGCCACCACCCCTTCCCCGGCACATGCGCCATCACTCGGAAGACAGCTTCCGCCCCGCCATATCGCTGCCCATCAACATCCAGCAGTTGCACAGCACCTTCAAACTCCGCCCGCGGAATTTCGGGAAACTGATCCGCGACCTCCTGAAACGACGCATACTCCACCCGCTCGCCGGTGCTCGCCCGCCAGCCCTCCACCGATCGCCGGCAAAACCCGCAATCCCCGTCAAATATCACCAGTGGCTTTTCGCGAGTTCCGCTCATGGATTCAAACCCGAAATCTTTAATCAGGCGTCTCCCTGGCTATTCTCCGGCAGTATACTCCTTCTTGTGGGTGTGCCCGCTATTCCACGTGCACCCACTCTTATTGCAGATCGTCTTATGGCAGCTCGAGCTGCCAATCGCTTGATTCCCTTAGCTTGAGCGGTTATTTACGATGCATGGCGCACAGCCCGGAACTTCAGGTCATCGTATTCACAGACACCTATATCGAGACCAACGGGGTCGGCTCCTACTACCGAACCGTGCTCGACTGGTGTCGCAGAACGGACGGAATCCGTACGCTGGTGATCTGCCCGGCGGGTAAGGGTGCCGCAAGCGGGCTTCTCCCCGAGGACGACGTGATCGCCGTTCGTCCAATGTTTCCCATTCGCAATCCCGTCTACAACCACCTCACGCTAGGCTACTTTCCCCAGGCGAAACTCTGCAAAATCGTGAATGCCATCAAAGGCCCGAAAGTCATTCACATTGCAACTTCCGGAATTCTAGGAGTAGCGGGAGCCCGGGTGGCGCGGCGGCTAAACCTTCCGCTCGTCGGCTGCTATCACACCGATCTTCAACGCTACGGCCGTTTGTATGGTCAAAGCCTTTTAGGGCGTCCCGGGGCCTGGCTGGGAGGAATGATCACGCGGGTCTGCGACAAGCTGGCCTATGCCCAATGCGAAGCGTTGTCCGTTCCAAGCTCGTCGGCCGCTGAATCCACGAAGAGTTTTTACCCCGGAACGGCGCAGGTCATTCCTCACCCCATCGACGTCAACTGGTTTCGGCCGGGTTCTTCGCGGGCTGGAAGTTTCCGTGATAAGTATCTCACCAAGGGCAAGATCCTTGCAGCGATTGTCGGACGTGTCGCCAAAGAGAAGAATTTGGACCTCATTTGTGAGCTGCTGGGCAAAGACGAGCGCATCGACACGGTATTCGTCGGAGACGGTCCTTATGCCTCGGCCCTCATCCAGAAATGGGGAGCACGAGTCACGGGGTTCCTCCACGGCCCCGACCTGTTAGCGGCCTATCAACAGTCCGATTTGTTCATTCAGCTTTCCACAACTGAAACGTTCGGCCTCTCTTTGGCGGAGGCTTTGTCGTGCGGGCTTCCGGCGGTCGTGGTTCGGTCTCGCGGGTTTGTCGAAAACCTGGCAGCCGGTCATGGGGTGGAAATCCTCGACCACCACGAGCTGCCAACGCTGGGCGACCGCTGTGTGGCCCTGACCGCCGATCGTCATCGCTACCAGGAAAGTTCGCGCCGTGCCCGCGATTTGGGCTTGCGATGTGCCGCCGACGCGGTTCTCCCCCGATTTCGCGCATTTCACGAGGCAGTCGCTCGTTAAACGATCCCGGGAACCAAACGAAACGGCGGCCTCTTTTTCAGAAATTCAAAGAATTGCCTCAACATGCCTTCTTTCGTCACTCATCTCGAATCAGCAATCAACGGGACGAAATTCCCTCGCCATCGAATCCATACGGTTCATGAGGGACGCCCGCTCTGGGTTCGCTATGATCTTGATGCTGTAAATAAAGTTGTGCGCTGGGCCGATATGATCAGTCGCCCATCGACGATGTGGCGCTATCGCGAACTCTTGCCGCTGCCGGAAGGCGTCGAACCGGTCTCGCTCGGCGAAACCATGACGCCTCTGCTCTCCGCACCCCGATTAGGCGCATGGCTCGGGCTCGATCATTTCTGGATCAAGGACGAATCTCGACTACCTACCGGCTCATTCAAGAGCCGCGGACTCGCCATGGCCGTCACATTGGCCAGGCATTTCGGCGTCAAAAAGTTGGCCATCCCGACGGCGGGCAACGCCGGCGGAGCCATGGCGGCCTACGCCGCGCGAGCCGGCATGGAAGCCTTCGTCTTTATGCCTCGCGACACGCCGATCGTGAACCAGATCGAATGCGTGCTGGCCGGGGCGAAGACCTTTCTCGTCAACGGACTCATCACCGACTGCGGCGCAATCGTCCGCAACGGCGTGGAAAAAATGAACTGGTTCGATTGCTCGACGCTCAAGGAACCCTACCGACTTGAAGGCAAAAAAACGATGGGACTCGAGCTGGCTGAACAATTCGACATGACTCTCCCCGACGTCATCCTCTACCCGACCGGCGGGGGCACCGGACTCATCGGAATGTGGAAAGCCTTCGCAGAATTGAAGACGCTCGGCTGGTTGAAATCGGAGAGGCTGCCGCGCATGATCGCGGTCCAGAGCGACACCTGCGCTCCCATCGTTCGCGCTTTCATGAACAACGAGCGCTTTGCCAAACCCTGGGAAAACGCCTCGACCTGCGCCAGCGGACTCCGCGTCCCCGCCGCCGTGGGCGACTTCATGATCCTCGACGCCATTCGCGAAAGCCGCGGCGAGGCGGTGGCCGTGCCCGAACATCGCATTGCCGACACGATGCGCCGAGCGAGCGCGCTGGACGGCATCGCGCTTTGTCCCGAGGCCGCCGCCGGAGTGCTGGCCGCGGAAATGTTACTCGCCGAAAATAAAATCCGTCGCGACGACCGCGTCGTCCTGTTCAACACCGGCTCGGCCGCCAAATATGTCGAAGCCATCCCCGCCGACCTCCCACTAATCGATAACCCTCACACGCTCGATTTTGGGCGCTTGCTATAATCCCGGGATTTGCAACCACGCAGATCGTACTGCGAACAAACGTGATGAATGCAGTGCTGCCAAAAGCCGATAGACAGGCCGTGCGCGGTTCGCGGCGGCCAGCGAACAGTACGACGGCCACCGAAGCGAAGCGGGTGAGCCGTCGCCCTGATTGAAACGAAGGATATCAAAACGACAGCCAGGAGTTCTCAACCATGCGAACCATGCGACTGATCTCGACATTCTCATTCTGCTGTTTGATGCTGGCCAGCACGGGCTGCGGCAACCGCAACAACGCCGTGCCGGAAACCGTCACCGTCGAATTGCCTGATGGAACATCAACGACCGCAACGCTCGGCGCGGGCGTCCCCTCGCTCGCCGATTCCACATGGGAATTCTTCGTCACCGGTGATCTTGAGGACCCGGCCGCCCAAGGACTACCCTTCCTGGTTATAACCTTCGGCCCGGAAGGCGAACTCACACGCTTCGACGGCAACACTTTTTCGCCGGAAATCTTCGGCGATACGCTCTATTTCGACGGCAAGAATCACAGCACGAACCAGCAGGGACTCAGTTACACGGCGGGGACTTATGGCGCCGAGACGACCGATGCCACCGGCTTTAGCTTCGTGGGACGCCTGACCGCCTTGGCAGCAGGTTTCACCGCCGCCAACGCGACCATCACGGCCACGGGCACATTCGACGCGGAAGATCCCGATACGATGACCGGCGAGCTCACTTTTTCCGTTCGCACTACGGTGGATTTCATTCCCAACGGCAACATGGATGAAGACTTCGCTTTCATCGCACACCGGGTGACTGAGTAAGCGACCCACGGTGCCGATATGATTTCACGGGTGCCATGCCCAAGCCCGGCTGTATCGGGCGCCGGCATGCAAACCGAGGAACATGGCGGCGCTTCGCTTGGCCATGCCACCCGAAGA
>JBKJYI010000030.1:0-2947 GCA_046715855.1 Phycisphaerae bacterium | reverse complement strand
CGGCGCCCGATAAGGCTGGGCTTGGGCATGGCACCCCTTTGGGCATGGCATGCTCACTATATAGCGGCGATTGTGCGCTGGCGGTTTTTGAAGACGGCGAGGCCCTGTAGGCCGGCGTCGCGGAGCATTGTTGTGGCTACGTCGAATCCGGCGGCTATGTCCTCTGCGCGGTGGGAGTCGGAGCCCATCGAGATCGCTTTGCCGCCCAGCTCGGCGTAGCGACGGATGGTCGCCGCGTTGGGCATGGTTTCGCTCAGGCCCTGTCGCAATGACGACGTGTTGATTTCAGGCGTTAAGTCGGCGGCGAGACAGGCACGGAGGATGTCGTCGATGAGATCGGCGAAGGGCGATACGTCGTAGCTTCCGTGGTAGCGCAGCGAATAGCGTTTGACGACGTCGAGGTGGCCCAGCACGTCGAACACCCGGCCGCGTTTGGCGTGCAGCGTTTCGACGAAGCGGACCGCGGCGAGCATGTCCTCGAGGTATTGGCGCGTGCCGGCGGCGGCGTCGATCCCCGACCAGTTTTCCTTGAGGTGCACGGGGACGCCGGAGAAGTAGTGCACGCTGAGTAGAACTAAGTCGAAAGGGTGCTTGTCTAGGAAGTTGAGGATGAAGTCCATGCGCTGGGGCTGGTAGCAGACCTCGATGCCTTTGCCGATGAAGATTTGCGAGCCGAATTCTTCGCGGAGGCGGTCGATGCTTGCAGAGAAGTCGGCGTAGTCGAACGCGCAGCGCGGGAAGTCGAGCGGGTGGGTGTCGAAGTGCTCGGTGAAGGTCAGGCCGGCGAGGCCCTTGGCGATGGCGGATTCGACGTTGGCGCGCGGCTCGGTTTTGCAGTCGATCGAATGCCGCGAATGAAGGTGTTGATCGTATAGGGGCATGGTCGCATGTTAGGGGAGGGCGAGGCTCCTGCCGAGCCGCCACGATTCGGGGACAAAAACATAGAGATGGACACAACCCTTTCAAGGTTGCGGTCTGTTTCGACTTGGACCCAAGGTAGGCCGCCGGCGCGGCCAACCTTGGGCTATGATCCGTAACGCCTTTGGCGTAGTGAAGGTGATGGCTTGCGCGCAACGGACGGACGGTCCACAACGGCTGAGACAACCTCCCCGCGCTGGGGCGCTTGGGGTTCGGATTACTTGTCTTCGGCGGCGATGCCCATGCCGCTGCGATTGGGGTATTTCGGGCGCTTGGGCGGGCAATAGCCGTTCTTATCGCATTCGCCGAGCAGATGCTTAATGGCCGCGTCAAGTTGCGGGTCGCCGCCGTTAACCATGAGCGCGGGGTCGTCGATCACTTCGATATCGGGATCGACGCCGTGGCCTTCGACGCCCCAGGTGCCGTCGGCTTCGTAGAAGGCGAAGGTCGGCGCGGACGTTTGCCCGCCGTCGATCAGGCTGGGATTGCCGGAGATTCCGACGAGGCCGCCCCAAGTGCGGGTGCCGATGAGCTTGCCGAGCTTGGACTGGCGGAAGTAGTACGGGAAGCAGTCGCCGCCGGAGCCGGCCAGGCCGTTGATGAGCATGCACTTGGGACCGGCGTGGGCGTCGGGGGGCCAGGTCCAGTCGCGTTCGGCGCGGGTGGCCCAGTAGTTGGTGATCGGGCGGTTGAGGAGTTCGATGAAGCGGGTGGGGATTTGGCCGCCGCCGTTCCAGCGTTCGTCGATGATGAGGGCGGCGCGGTCCTTCTGGCCGAAGAACTGGCGGAAGAGATCGTTCTGGCCGTTGACGCCGGTGTTGGGGACGTAGATGTAGCCGATTTTTCCGCCCGATTTTTCATCGACGTATTTTCGCTTTTCTTCGATCCAGGCGCGGTAGCGGACGTCGGTTTCGTTCTTGAGGAGTTCGACCACGACGTGCCTCGCGGTGTCATCGAGGGTGGGTTTGTCGCTGACGGTTAAGTGGACGACCTTACCGCCCAGGCCTTGGAACGCGGCCCACGGATCTTTCTTCGGGTCGACCGGGTTGCCGTTCACGGCGAGCAGGTAATCGCCGACTTTGACGTTGACGCCGGGCTGGCTGAGGGGACCGCGTCCGTCATAGTCCCAGGCCGCACCTTCCTGGATTTTGGCGATTTTGTAGGCCCCGCCGTCGAGTTGGAAATCCGCGCCGAGCATGCCGACGGAGACTTCTTTTTCCTTTTCATAGTCGCCGCCGCCGCGGACGTAGGCGTGGCCGACGTTGAGCTCGGAGATCATTTCGCCGATGACGTAGTCCACGTCTTCGCGCGAGGCGCAGTCTTCGATCATGCGGCCATAACGGTCGCGGAGTTTTTTCCAGTCGGTGACGTGCATGTTGGGGTCGTAGAAGTATTCGCGCTGGATTCGCCAGGCTTCGTTGAACATTTGCTTCCATTCGGCGCGGGGGTCGACGCGGCCCATCATGTCGCCGAGTGGGACGGGCTTGTCGAGTTTTTGCTCCGCCGCGGCATCAACGATGGCCATGGTCTGGTCCTTGCGGACGATGATTTTTTTGCCGTCGGCGGACATGGAGAACTGGCCGACCTCTTCGAGGACGGTTTTCTCTTTTTTCTCTTCGTCGGTGATGTCGAAGATTTTGATTGCGGGCTTGGATTCGCCGTCCTGGAGGCCGTTGCGGACGTAGAGCAGCTTGCCTTCGTGGTTCACCGAAATGTTGGTGAAACTTCCCTTTGGGATGGGCGAGGCGATGGCGCGTTTTTCGAAACCTTCGAGCTCGATGGTAACGGGCTTGGGTTCCTCCTTTGCCTTGTCGTCCTTTTTGTCAGCGTCTTTTTCGTCTTTGCTGTCCGCTTTGGCGTCGGGTTTTTCGGCGTCCTGGACGCTGGTATCCTTCTTTTCCTTGTCCTTATCGTCCTTCTTTTCGTCGTCCTTCTTCTTGTCGTCTTTGCCTTTTTCTTTTTCCTTCTCCTTGGCCTTCTCTTCTTCCTTCTTCTTTTCTTCGCCCCACTTTTCCTCGTCGCTCTTGGC
>JBKJYI010000029.1:0-3239 GCA_046715855.1 Phycisphaerae bacterium | reverse complement strand
GAGGAAGGGGATCTTCGTCGATTTTTTTGGCCGGCCCGCCTCGACGTACAAGTCGATCGGACTTTTGGCGATGGCCATGAAATTGCCAATTATTGTGGGGTATGCCCGGCGGAAGGACGGCAAAGCGCGCTACGAGGTCGGCGTGCAGCGCGTGCTGTATCCCACGGATTGGGATGATGAGGAGGATCCACTGCTTTGGATCACGCAGGCCTATACGCGCGCGATTGAAGAGATTGTCCGCGAGGACCCGGGTCAGTATCTTTGGATTCACCGGCGTTGGAAATCGCAACCTCGGGTTCGGAAGACGCCAGTCGGAAACCAAATATCGGTCCGCACAGGCTGAACGCGAAAAAACGCTGCGGTCGCAGCGGCCCGGAAAGATAATCGGTGGGTCCAAGCCAACGATACCAGATCTTTGGATGGCTAAGGAGTGATTATTGTTTAAGGTCAACAAGAATCCATCGGCCCGCGATTTGCGAGTGTTCGCCCTGGGCTTGCTCATCGGCTTTCCGGTTTTTTCGCTACTCGTGTTGTATTTTGCGCGAACTCGGACCGGCCTGGGTCAGCCCTCGCCCTTTACCTTTGCCATGGCGATGAGTTTGTGCGCAGTAGGCGTCGCAGGGGGATTGCTCGCGCTTCTCTCACCCGCTCTGGGACGCAAGCTGTATATGGGATGGATGGCGCTGACTCTGCCCATTGGAATCGCGATGTCCACCTTGCTTCTGAGCGTAATTTATTTCGTCCTCCTTGCACCGTTTTCGCTGATCGTTCGGCGCCAGGATCCCTTACGAAAAAAACTTGGCGGCCCATCGTACTGGGAGGATTACAAGCCTCACGAGCCTACTATCGAGCGGATGCGACGACCTTTTTAAGAATTGCGGCTTCTTTGCTTGTTTGATCTTTCGCAACTGTCCGCGGAAATACAACCGACGATTATCCTACTGAATCAAGACTCGCCAGAACTCGGCGCCCTGCTGTACGTTCACCTCGCGAAAAAATGGGGCGTCATGGACAACCAACAGGCCCCGAGTACGGGTAGCCGAGACCACGAAAAGCATCCACGCAGTTGGCAATATCGGTAAAATCGATGTTCGATGCGGGGTTTGGGACATTGGGATGGAGTTGAGCCATTGCTTTGATAGGCGCGCCGGGGCTGGAGCCAAATTTATTTACGAGGGCCGCAAGGTCTCCAAAGTCCGGTTGGGCTGTGGGTGAGGGCGGGTTAAACGGATCGACAACGTCCCCCCACTTTGCGGTCAACACGGTTAGCGCCGCTGAAAAATTCGCCTCCACCTCGGTGTCGCAGGCCACCGCCTGAACTTCGTAGACCGCGTTGGGCACAATGTCTGCTCCGAAAATGTGGACCAGCCCCACTGTGGACCAGTCGCGGAAGTGCGGGTCACACTGCAGCCCGGCAGCCTGGAACGGCGTGGGGTCGGCATCGGACTCGGGGTAGCTCTGAGGAGGTCCGACCCAGCGAATCTGCCCGCTGAAAGAATCAAAGGGCGGAGGCAGATCAGCCAGCGTCATGCGCAAGGCCGTCTGAACTCCTTCATTTTGCGGCTCCAAGGAGATGTAACGATTCTTGGTGATAATAAGCGGCTCAGCCAGGGGCGTCTCGATCGAAGAACAAATTTCTTCGATCTGGAAATTCGTGTTGGAGATATCGAAGAAAATATTGCTCGAGCCCTGCACCTTGATGCGCGCCGTTGTCGTATTCAAGCTGGGCAACATCACTTGCTCGGAACCGTCGTTGGGCGTGCCCGAGACCAGCAGCGTTGGGAAGGTGTTACCGCCGTCGGTCGAAAGGTAAATATCCACGTTCGCCGCGTTCACCGGCGCCGCCGTGGTGTTGGCCACGTTCCAGGTCACAGTAATCAGACCGCTGAGCAGAATGTTGGTGTTGGGCGAAGTGACTGTGAAGGGTCCGGCTGTGGAGTTGACGGTGACGATCATGTTATCGACACCGATCCCGCCGCTGCCCGCGCGGTTGTCGCGGACCACGACGCGGAAATCCATCGTTCGGTTCACTGCGGGATATTTCTCGCCGATGGGTAGCGTGTTGTTGAGCAGGTTCGAAAGCCGCGGGACGGTGCGCGTTGGATTGGTCGTCGGATTCCACACGCGAAGGATCGGGCTGGTTCCATTGTCGGGGGAGGACAGAGCTTGTGCCGCGCCCAGATCGCGCTGCTCCCATGAATAGGTGATGGTGTCCCCGTCCGGGTCGTTGCCGGAGACAGCGGTCACCGCAAACGGAGTGTTCCGCGGAATCACATAGTCGGCCCCGGCATTGACTGTCGGAGGCAGATTGCCGGTGGCCGATGGCTGCGCACAGCCGTTCCCGGCGCCCGACTGTGTGAAGACGCGAATTTCATCGAAGCTGACCGAGTGAAAATAGGGGTCGCTGTGTGCTTGAAGATTGTCGGCTCCGCAAATGCCGGCATAACCCATGATGGTGGAGGAACTGCCTGGCTCATAGGCCGTTGCCGCGTTGCGATTGCCGCCCGCGCAGCTGCCGTTGATTCCGTTAAAGCAATGGTTCGAGCCGAATTGGTGCCCCATCTCATGAGCCACGTAGTCAATATAAAATCCATCACCCGTCGGGGCGGGAAGACCGGTCACTCCGCGCGCTTTTTGGCTGCTATTGCAAACTACTCCCAGCCCGGCCACACCGCCGCCACCGGTACTGAACACATGCCCAATGTCGTAGTTGGCTGAGCCGATTACGGAATTGAGGTTGGATTGATTCTGGCTCAACATTGCGAATCCGTCGCTGTTCGTGTACGGGTCTCCCGTCGAGCTCGTGTAGATGATGATGTTGTTGTTGGCCACCAGCGAGAGCCGAACCGACACTTCCGTCTCATAGACGCCGCTTACCCGATTGACCGCGGTAACCACGGCCGCCAACCCGGACGCCTGAGTCCCGCCATGAAAATTGGTGTACTCCAGCGTCGCAGCACAAGCGAGACGATAGGTCCTTCGAATTTCGCCGGTCGATGCTACTCCGCCCCCCTCTTCGGGCATTTGCATTTGCTGGTCACCGGGAACAAGGCAGTTGAAGCCGTCGGGACCCTTGCGGTAATCGCGTTTGAAATAACTCGCGTAGGAAACGGTGTCATTGCGCCAAAGCGGGTCGATGTAAACAGCCCCATTGGGCGATAGAATCTGGGCGTGAAAGCCCGCGGGCGTCCAATCGAAGCGCACTGTGGCCGCCGGATCGTCGATGCCCTGACCAAGAT
>JBKJYI010000028.1:0-11002 GCA_046715855.1 Phycisphaerae bacterium | reverse complement strand
CCCCTTGCATGGTCTTCAACTCCGACCGCCTCGTGCCAGCATTCTGCAAAAGTGTGCAAATCCAGTCCGGGCGTGCCGATACGATTTGCTCGAAAGCCCAAGAGCCTCTTGACGCTTTTACATTTTTTCGATCGCATCCCAAACCTATCTCCGGCGATGTCACGGGATACGATGTTAACCCCATTGGCTTCGAATTCGAATGTCTAACAGCGAGTAGCTCACATCAAAGAATACATAAACTCTGCCAAACTTGCGAAGTCGTTCGGCGACTCCCTCAAGGCAGCTTGCGATAAGACTTCAGTCGCTACGCCGCAATTGTCAGAAGTAAAACTTGTGGAACGGCAACGGCCGGCTTGATTTCTCAAGCTTCCTGACTCGTAAGTGGATTATCCCAGCGGTAGACAGCTTCTCCAAGAAAGCCCCTCGCGCAGCCGATTTGACTTATAAAAGACGTGCTCGACACATGAGCGAATGGCCTCACCCCTTTCGAGATCTTCTCGCGGCAATGGCAATATTGGCCGGATATTTCAAGGGTTGGGATTGATTGCGTTACAAGGACTTATGTTCTTATACGCATCCCATTAAAAAACCGCGCAATTGTCATCTATCAGATGAGAACCAGCCAGTGATTATCGAATCAAAACCGGCCATTGATTGGTGTGGTCTGTATACCTCAAGCCGTTGCCTCTTCGCAAGTTTCCACCGAATTTGTTTCCGATCTTCGCGCCATTTCTTTGCCTGCCTTGCCGCGTAATCGGTAGCTCTTGCCAGTGATCGTGATCACTTCCGCGTGATGCAGGAACCGATCGAGGATGGCCGTGGCGGCGGGTACGTCACCGACGAGTTTTCCCCAATCCTCCAGCGGGCGGTTCGAGGTCATCATCGTCGATCGTGTTTCGTAGCGCCGCATGATGATCTCGAACAGACACTCGCCCGATCGCTTGGGCAGCTGCTTCATTCCCATGTCGTCGACGATCAAGAGATCCGGTTTGAGGTATTTGGTCAGGATGCGGTCCTCGCCGCCGAAGGCCTCGTCATGGAGGAAGTCGCGCACCAGGTCGAAGATGGAGCGATACAGCACGACATAGCCGCTCTTGATCGCCTGGTAGCCGAGGGCCTGACACAAATGACTCTTTCCCGTACCCGGCGGACCCAAGGAGCAGCACGTCACGGTTCTCACGGATGAACCGGCCCGCAGCCAGGTCGTATACCTGTTTCTTCTTGACCGAGGTGTTGAATGAGAAGTCGAAGTCTTCCAGCGTCTTGAGTTCGCGGAAGGCCGCGATCTTCACGCGCCGGCCGATCAATCGTTCACTGCGTACGGCCAATTCATCCTGCAATGCGAGTTCAAGGAACTCGGCATGGTTCAAGTGGTTCCCCGAAGCCTCCTGAAGCCGCACCTCCAGGGACTGTGCCATCCCTGACAGTCGCAGCTTCTTCAAGGTGGTTTGCAAGGATTCGTTCATCGTGCCTCCTTCCCCGCGGAGGGGAATGAAGGAACGAAGGGGAAGTTTGAGGGGGAGCGTGGGGACTCTGGCTCCCCCTCAAGGGGATGGCCGGCCACGCTTGGATTCTCGATGCGGTTGATCGTCATACACCATTCTCCTGAAACGCCTTTCGCACCAGATCACCGTAGTCACTCAACCGACGAATGATGGGGTGCTCGTCGATAAACTCGAACTGCTCCTGCTTGGGCGCGCTGCGTTTGAGCAGCGCCCGAATAACCCGCAGCCGGTAGGCGCCGTGGGTCTGGGCGATCTCGCAAGCCGCCTCCACCTCGTGGCACGAATGACTCCGAGCCAGGCTCAGCAGGCCCACCAGCACGCGCACGCCCTGAATGCCGCGTGCTTGCAACATGGATTGTGACCACACCTCGGCGTGGGAGCCGATCACCCCGACCTTGCGAAGCAGATACTCCGCGCCACGCTCGACCCCGCTGATCTTCTCCGGCGCAATGTGCTCGGGGTTCGTACGGAAGCGACCTGGCTCGCTCCGGGCATGCAAGGCAACTTGTTGCAGACGATGGTCGAACACACGCACCATCCGCGCATCCCAGCGTACCCACACCATGCGGCCCAGATACTGCGGCGGCACGGAGTAGAACGCCTTATCGACTTCGACGTGTGCGTCGCGGCTCACCACTCGCTGCGCTTCGTGAAAGAGTGGGAAACGTTCGAGCGGCAGCGGCAGAAGCGCTGCACGCTCCAACTCCAGGAAGACTTTGCTGATCTGCTGTTTGGTCGTGCCGTGGATCCGCGTGTCGGATACCCGCGCCTCCCAGTCGAGCAAATGCGCGTTTTGCTCATGGAGACTGGGAAAGCTCCTCCCTTTGAGGGCATTGTCCTGCACGTATCCAATCTGATTCTCGATCTTGCCCTTGTGGCGCGGTGTGTTGGGCTTGGTGGGAAGAATCACCGTGCCGTAGTGCTCGGCGAAGGCCTGGATCTTGGGATTGAGGTCCGGATCGTACCAGTCGGCCTTCAGCACCGCGGCCTTGAGATTGTCGACCACCAGCATCTTCGGCACGCCGCCGAAATAATGGAAGGAATTCTCCAGGCAGCGGATGAAGGTCTCGGCATCCTGCCGCCAGACGACCTCGCTATACGCCTTGCGCGAGCAGCTCAATACGATGCGAAAGACGTGGGTCTTGCGGCGGTGCGTCTTGACGCCGATCGGTAGCGGCTGGCCCTCGGGGGTGATTACCGGCGCGCCGGTGCCGAAGTCGACCTGGGCCTGCTCGCCGGGAGCGCTCTCCATGCGGCGGAATGGCAAGGGCCTCTTCGATTGCAGCTTGCGGACGAACCGCTGGACGGATTGATACCCGTCGGCGAAGCCGTGATCACTGACCAGGTCCTGCCAGATGCGCTGGGCCGAGAGCCCCTGTTCCAGCTTGCCGAGAATGACTTCCATGTACGGAGCACACAGGCTTCCCCGACCCGCGGAGCCGGTAATCGAAATGGCCGGTTTTGACTCGGCGCCGAGAATCGGATCGTCGCAGCTTGAATCCCGCTGATCCGACCCGGTAATCGAAATGGCCGGTTTTGAACTTGGCTCCGGTGGTGGGTGCGCAGGGGCCGGATCACCCTGCGATAAGCCCAGGTGCCGTGACACCGTCTCCCGATGAATGCCCAACTCGCGAGCAATCCGCCGGTGGGACCAGCCACGATCCTTCAAAACAAAAATTGAATGCCGCATCGCCATCCCGAGTTGATTCGCCATGACCGTCCTCCCGCTCGAAAGCGGAAGAACATATCCGGCGAACCATCGCCTCCTCGAAATGGCCGGTTCTCAACTGATAACTCGTGGCCGGTTTTGGGTGATAGATGACACGCAATTCGAATAAGATGTTGCGCACACCGATTGGATCAATTCCGGGTGGAGGCAAATCTTCTGCCATGCATTATTGGCGGCATGCCGGATCGCCAAAAACGCAGAGCCCGGCACGATAAAGTGTTACTGCAAGCCAGGGAAAAAATTGACAGAGACGATTGGCGCGGTACGATGAGTCGCGCATGGCCGGGCAGCAGATGGGTCAGGTCGAAGGGGAAATGTCGGATGGGGGCACCGCGCGACTTGGCTCGCGAGTCAGCAGAGGCGCGTAGCATTGAGGGCGCGGGCTTGTTCGGTGAAAAAGCAGGTGACGCATGGCTTCTTTTCCCATGAGACGGGTGATCAGCGTGGCAGCGATTTCTGCCGTCGCTGCGGTAGGATTTGGCAGCATGGTCCAAGACGCTTCCACCATCGCCGGTGCCTTTGAACTTCGCGATGGCGTCACGGTCGATCCTGCGACGGGCTTGATGTACATCATGAGTCCGAGGGGCGGGCTTGAGGCTTTTTCGCTGGAAACGGGAGTCCGTGCTTGGACGACCAAGGAGGCCGCCAAGCCGCTGACGGTAATCAATGACCAGCTGGTTGCAGTGCAGGAACCTACGGGCGAGAACGAGCTTCAGCTCGTGACGCTCGATCGCAAGACTGGTAGCATCGAAAAGAAAACCCAACTTACGCTACCGGAAGGCGTTCGACCTGCTGTGCAGGACCACCTGCTCGGCCGATTTCAATTGAACGGCTTTGAAATGAACGGGGAGGTTGTTGTCATGTGGAGGCAACCTCAGGTTCCCTTGCGCGGCATCGACGTGGAGGATACGCCTGAGCAGCCATCGCAGCGTGGTGCACTCCGCTTCGAACCTCAATCGGGACGCGCGTCCACGGTGCCGGCGCTCGAAGAACAAGCATTGAACCGCCTTAGCAATACACGTGCGCGTTCGGAGACGAAACTAAACGCTGGCGAAGCGTATGTTGAGGGGATTTCGTCAGACGGCCGTCATCTGATGCGAAGCCGTCGAATAGGGACCCCGAGCGGGGATCATTTCGTGTGGCAGATCAGCGATCGCACTACAGGGACGTCGGTCGGAGAATTGAAAGGGCAAGAGACAGCCTTCAGCCCGTTCTTTGTGCGTGATGGTGTTGTATACCTCGAAGCGAAGGCGCAAAGTTCCGTTGAGGGCGACCGGCGCGTCACAAAACCGCTTCGAATCCGCGCGGTAGAGCTAACGACCGGTGACGAGATTTGGAGTTCGCCGGTGCGGGATACTTCTTATCAGGGCCCATTGCCGCCCTGAGTTGTGATTCGTAATCACGCTCGTATGACATTGTCTTCTTGGATCATCGGCGCTGGCGGCGGTTAATCGCGCCTGCACGGCTGCGTTGCGTTCTCAATTCTGAGCGAGTGGTGCGACGGGAGACTAGGCATGAATGGGCGGTACGCGATTAATCACACAGGGTCGTCGGGGGTGTTCTGGATTTGCTTCAGTGTCTTGGGCCTTTCATCTGCGCGCGCTCCGGCACAGCTGATCTGGGTGCCGCACGGTCCTGGTCCCACCACCAATGGCCAAGTGGAAGGCATTATCGATGGCGAAGTCGTCGGAGCAGTGCACGATGTCGCGCCACATCGCGTTGACCCAAACATCGTTTTTGTCGGGACGGTTAATGGAGGGGTCTGGCGAACGATGAACGCCAGTGCGGCACGGCCTCACTGGGAGCAACTCACTGACCAGGAAGCATCGCTGTCGATCGGTGCGTTGGAATTCGATCTCACGGACGCTACTCATCAAACGCTGGTCGCGGGTATCGGTCGGTTCAGCAGTAGCGCACAGCGTGGCGGTGCCCGCACTGGCCTGCTTCGCACGTCGAATGGTGGTGCGAGCTGGGCGGTTATCGACGGCGGCGGCTCCCTTGTCGGACTTAACATCTCCGGCGTTGCACCGAGAGGTGATATCATCGTTGTGTCTGCAAACACGGCCGATCTGACCGCCAACCGCGGAGTCTGGCGTCGCGATTCCGCGGCCGGGGCGTGGACGCAAATCTCGGGTGCTGCAGGCTCGGGCTTACCGAGCGGCGCATCGTTCGATCTGGTAGGCGATCCGAATGACAGCGCCGTTCTCTATACCAACGCTGGCAACAACGGGCTCTACCGCAGCGCAGACACCGGTGCGACATGGACGAAAGCCAGCGATGCGGCAATGGACGGGTTCATTGGCACTGCTGGTAACCTTGAGATCGCAGTCGGCCAAAACAATAACGTGTTTGTCGCTATTGTGACTGCCGGTCGGCTGGCGTCGGTTTTCCGCTCTCCCAATGGCAGCGCTCCCTGGACCCAGCTCGATACGCCCCAATCTGTAGAAGGAACCGTGCCCATCGGCATCCATCCGGGTGGGCAAGGCAACATTCATTTGTCCATTACAGCGGATCCTTCTAACAGCAACATCGTCTACGTTGGTGGAGATCGGCAGCCGAGCCCTCGGATTGATACAGGCAACCCTGCTTTGCCTTTTTGGCCCAACTCGATTGGAGCGAACAACTTCACGGGACGGCTGTATCGCATTGATGCCTCGCAGTCCGCGGGTAGCCAAGCGACGCCGCTCACGCATTCGGGAACCGCATCCAATAGTGCGCCTCACGCGGATTCACGGGACATGGCCTTTGACGCCGCTGGCGACCTGCTGGAGGCTGACGACGGCGGTATCTACCGTCGTACAAGTCCGCAGAACGCGACGGGCGACTGGCTTTCGCTGAATGGTGATCTTCAAACAGCAGAGTTCTACGGCATCGGATGGGACGCGGTTTCCAACATCGTGGTGGCGGGCGCGCAAGACACCGGCACTCCTGAAGGGATTCTGCCAACTGATGCTCGGTGGGCGGAGGTGCATCAGGGAGACGGAGGCGATGTGGCGATCAACGACATCAGCACGCCAAACCAATCGGTGCGGTACACGAGCTCGCAGAACCTATCACAATTCAGGCGGCGAACCTTCGACGCAAGTAACACGCTGGTCAGCACAAACCTATTGACTCCGCTGCCGGTCGGCCTTACTCCTCAGTTCCTCACGCCAATCGAAGTGAATAAGGCAGACGGCCTGCGCCTCATCGTCTGTGCCACCAACGACATATATGAGTCGATCGATCAGGGTTCCACTCTCAACCCGGTTGGGGCCGGTGTCACGGTAAATCGCAACCCGCGACATCCCATCAGTTACGGTGCCAGTGATGATCCAAACGTGCTGTACGTCGGAGTAGGCACGACCGTACGTGTGCGCACGGGGACCGGAACACTGAGTCAGTCAGCCGCTTACCCTGGCACCCGAAACGTCAACGACCTTGCGGGCGATCCGGGGAACTCACAAGCCGCGTACGTCATCGACGATCAAACGGTGTTTCTGACGACGAATGCGGGTTCGAGCTGGACCAATGTTACGGGGGACTTGCAGACGTTGAATCCAGGAGCGCTCTTATCCATCGAATTCTTGGATGAGGGATCGGCCGGCTTGGGCGCTGGCATTGACAATGATGCAATCGCGGTTGGGGCGGCCAATGGCGTCTACTTCAGCCAGGGACCCAGCTTCGATGATTGGGAACCGCTGGGAGAAGGGCTTCCGAACACACCGGTCTTTCGCCTGGAGTTCGATTACGAGGACAGAATCCTCCTGGCCGGAACCCTCGGCCGAGGTGCCTGGACATTGAACTTGACCGAAGCCGACCCGACCGACACGATCCTTGTGCTCGACTTCTCAGGCAGCATGTTGTCGCCGGCGTGTTCGGGGTGTGATCCCAAACTCGATGTCCTCAAGGATTCGGCCGAGCTCTTCGTCCAGCTCTGGCGTGCATTGGCGACTCCGGACGACCGGATCGGAGTGAACTACTTTCGAACCAACGTTGCTGAATTCCTAGATAGCGGCAACGCTCTGCATTCGGTGTTGACCGCTTCCCCTGCCGCAATCGCAGACCTGCGCTTCAATACCACTACGAGCTCGCAGTTCACCGCAATGGGAGCGGGCATCCAACAAGCGATCAATAGGTTGACCGACACCGCGCGTCATCGCAACATCATCGTGTTTACGGACGGAATGCAGAATGTCGATCCATCGGTCGTAAAGATCGATGACAGCCCACCTGCAGGAGCTTTTCACCTCGAGATTGACGACACTGGGCTAGCTCGTACGTCGAACATCAATCCGATCTCGCCTCCAACCAGACTCGACGCAGCCCTCGACGTTCGCATCAACACGATTGGCGTGGGTGCAACGCCGGCGTTCGTTACTCTGCTTGCCGACATCGCATCGCAAACGGACGCGCTCACCAAGATCACAACCGCACCCGACGCCGATTTGCGTCGCTTTTTCGTTGAGGAGCTGGTTGAGACTTTGCGCACGTCAAGCCCGCAGTTACTTGCATACGTGCGAAGCACCATCAGTGCGGAAGCGAGCGACGCCCATAGCTTTGCAGTCAATAAGCGAGCTAGGCAGGTCACATTCAAAGTCAGCTGGCAGAACGATGATCCGAAGCTGAGCGTCGCGATTTTCAAAGACGGAAATGACGTGACTCGGCATGGGCGAATCATTGCGGGCCCGTTTTATCGCATTCTCTCATACATCGAGCCGCGCACACCGTTTGAGCTCGGTGGCGCGTGGGAGATCCGCATCAAAGGCCGGCAACGACAGCCGTATGAGATTGCGGGGATCTCAGATGAACCTGCGTTGAGCTACCGACCGACGCTCCGGCGGTTTCGCGTTGCCGCTGGTGAACCACTTGAACTCATCCTGGACCTTAAGTTGGCCGGTAAACCGTTCGACGGGAAAGGTCGCGTGCGCGCCAATATCACGAAACCATCTGCCGAACTCGGTAAACTCCTGTATTCGGATCCTAAGCAGTTTGATATCGATCTAGAGAAGCACACGGATCGCTCTTCTGTTGCCGAGGCCATCCTCGACTTCCTCATTCGCAACAGTAAGGTTCCGGCTGGCGACAGCGTGGAGCTCCAGCTGCAACCCGACAATGAGGGGCGATATGTTGGGAGATTCACCGACACCAAAGTTGCTGGTCCGTATCAGATCACGTTGCACGTGGACCTGACGCATGAGGCGCTGGGCCGCGTTACGCGCACCGAGAGCTTGACGGCGGTTGTCGCCCCTGGACCGACGACCGCAAAGACGGCGGGGCTCAATCTGAGGACCCGTCCCGGTCCCGGTGGCCAGGTAGTGGATCACATCGTCGCCCTCAAGCCACGTGATGAATTCGGGAATTTTCTCGGAGCAAACCTTGCGGGGGAGCTGTCGATTCGCAGCGACGCCTCGGATGCACGCATCTCTCCGTGGCGCGACCACGGAGATGGCAGCTATGAAGTGCTAATTCGAGCACCCAAGAGCGCCGACCCCGTGATTCAGATCGCAGTTCAGCAATCCCTTGTTTTCAAAGGCAAGTTGAGTGAACTGCAGCATGCTGCTGGCGGAGAGCCATAGGTGAATATGCCGCACCCTCCCATTGTCGGATCGAACGACTCAACGGGCCAACCGAAGGCCGCCTACCCGTTCGAACTTTCAGAATACGGCGCAACTAGGCGCTAGAACCGTTGTTTGACCCCGCGGCTTTCCGGAAGGATGCACCTTGGTGGACGATGTTAGAACCATTCTCCTTGAAGATAGCACGGAGCGGCATCAAACAGTAGCTGGCCTGCGGGAGTTGCATGAAGTTGTGGCGAGCACAGGAAAGCTCGCGGCATGAGTGTTGCAGGGCGCCAATAGCATGCTCAAGAACAGGATTGATCCGGCGCCCTTGATTGCACCAATTCCCTTTGTGCTCAATCGGCACCCAAGTTACGTCTATCGTGTGCGCTGCAGCGGAAAAAGAGCGCCCAGCCTCATTCGCGCCGGCGGCGATCCGGGTTTCCTGGGCCCTCGATGATCCAACGGCGGCGAGCGGCGACGAGGCTCGGTTAAAGAAGTTTCGAGAAATCCGCGATCAGATCCGCGAACGTACTGAGAGTGCTGCGGAAGCCGTAAATTGCCATGTACTGGAGTGCCCAAGTCCATGTACATTTTGCAATTTTTGTATTGATCCGGCGAAAACGGGTGGCTCCGACGAAGTCCAATACACGCTCTAGTGACACAAGCTCTTAACGTTGTTGAGCACAGTGATGATAAAGTGAGGATCCGGTGCGTAGGAGAACGGACCCGAGTCTGAATATACGAATACATCTTTGCCGAGCGATAATTGATACGTGACCCCCCAGCCCATGGAGCCGAATGATTCATGATGCGAGCTCCCCTTGAACTCGCAGTCGCGAAAACTCGAATAAGGAATTAGCCCTTGTGTCTTGTCATCCTCAAAATAAAGGCCTATTGCTCCCAAAACGAGAAAGCGTACTGAGAAGAAACTGAAGAGTCCCCGTGCGCGGCAATCCCAAACACATAGGGGAGTGTTCGGATAACTGACGAAACGAGGCTAGCGACGGGCAACGGGATTGGCCGCCTAGTCGTATTGCGCGCCCCTGGCGCTGCGTAGATTTGAAGCACCATGGCCGCTAATGCGCGTTTTATGGAGCCCCGCCGGGGTACAAAATAGGTGCAAAATAAACGCGGCCTTGGACGGTCCCAATGGGTCCCGAGTGGTCAGATCGAGATCGACGTAAACCCCGCAAAAACCGCTGTTTTTGTCGGTAGAACGTCGATTTCGAAGAATGGAGGCGGGGGGAATCTTCACCGCATCAGTGGCCAAAAAGCTTGCGAGTCCGGAAGGTGTAGTTGACTTTGCCAGGCATGACATTAATGCGCGAAAAGGCCTAATGGGCGTGTTTTTCAGTTGACCGCGGGCGTAGGTTCTGATCCGGCCAGAAAATTCCCGGAAACGGGCGTTACGGTTTTTTGACGCGGGTTCAGAAAACGGCTTTCAAAAAACGTGTTCGGTGGCAATCCTTCAAACTAGAGCGTTCTTAATTCATTTGTAGCGTGTATCCGCAGTGTTTGAAGCAGTTAGCGGCGTCGGAGGGTGTCACTCGGTTCAGGATGGATTGCATGGCTTTCCAGAGAGTTTCTCTTGTCCTGCAGGCCAGAGATCGAAGCATTTGTTTGATCTTGGCAAAGATCATTTCAATCGGGTTGAGGTCGGGGCTGTAGGCGGGCAAGTAGACCAGGCGCGCACCCGCGGCCTCGATGAGCTGGCGAACGCGCGGACGCTTGTGGCTGGACAGATTATCCATGATGACCACATCACCGGGTCGAAGATCATGAACGAGCACTTGTTCGACGAAGGCCTCGAAGACATCTCCATTGACGGCTCCGTCCACGACGGTGGAGCAGCGCACTCCCTGGATGCCCAAGGCCGCAATCAGGGTGGAGGTTTTCCAGTGGCCGTGCGGCGTCTTGTCGATCAGGCGCTGACCCCGTGGTGCCCGACCGCGAAGTCGGGTCATGTTCGTCTTGCTCCAGGTCTCATCGATGAAGATCAGGCGTTGGGCCTGGATTTTCGGCTGGATTCGCTTCCAGATCGCGCGACGCCGGGCGACGTCCGGGCGATCTTGCTCGGCTGCATGGATTGTCTTTTTTTAAAAGTGAGTCCCAGCCGCTTAAGCGCCAGACCCACCGCCGACTCGCAGCAATCGGCACCCAGGATGGCATGCAATTCACGGGTCGTGGCGTCCGGCCGTTGCGCGACCAGCTCGGCCAGGCGGATC
>JBKJYI010000027.1:0-8775 GCA_046715855.1 Phycisphaerae bacterium | reverse complement strand
GCTCAGGGTCAGGCCTATGAAGCTAGGCAGTTCATCGCTGCAAGCACGGCGGCTCCGGAAAACCAGGGACTTCTGTGGGAATTATTCGCCGACCATGGATCTGACCGCGCCCAACAAATCTCCGCATTAACCAAGGCAAAAGACCTGCGCCCCCTCGACCTCGCGATCCGGCAAAAACTGGCCCGGCACCTCGACGATCTCCCGGCCGCTCAAAAAGTTATCGAAGAAATGCGCACCGTCGAAGGCGAAGACGGAATCCATTGGAAATTCGAACAAGCCTCCGCACTTCTGCGACTCGGTCAATCGCCGCAAGCTCCTGCGATCGCCTTGATGCTTTTGCGCGAATGCCTGGACCTTCGCGCAAGTTGGGTAGCCGCGCATGCCCTTCTCGGGTTCGCCCACGAAAAGATGGGAGCGCTGCCCGAAGCGGTGGACGCCTACCGCGCGGCGATCGCAATGGACCCCGACCTCGCGACACAATCGCTCGCCCTGCATCTGGTTGACGCGCTCAAACGACTGGGTCGATTCAATGAAGCCGACGCGGCTCTCGCACCCCTTGCCAAGGCCATGCCCGAATCCATGGACGTGCAGCGCCTCATCACCGAGCGGCACATCCGCCGCGAGGATCTGACCTCGGCTGCGGCAGTCGCTGAGAAAGTACTGAGACTATCCCCTGACGATCCCTCGTGGGCTGCTGTGACGGCTGATCTTTACATTCGCTCAGGCGACCCTGTCCGGGCCGAAACCACAGCACGCGACGCGCTCATCCGCCATCCAAGCTCGCTCACCGTCGCTGCGTCGCTTGCCCGAGCTCTGCTGGCGCAGCAAAAGTCCCCGGAAGCGGAGCAGTTTGCTCGCACACTCGCCAACCAGCAGAACTCCGCTTCATTCGACGTTCTTTTGGCGCGCGTGCTGGTCGAATGCCGTCGCATCGACGATGCAGCCGCAGTTTTGGACGCCGCAGTGGCCAGTGAACCCAACAACCCAGCCCTGCACGCGTCGGTCGCGGAATTTTGGGGGGCGCAGGGTAATCGCAGCCGCCAGCTTGAATTCACCCGCAAAACGCTGCAACTCCATGGCCAGGACCCCCATCAATCGCTCTGGCTCGCCGCATTGCTCGCCGCCGGATCACAAACCGAGCGAGAAGAAGCGTCCGCCATCATTCGCGCCCGCCTTTCCGCCCGGCCCGACGATGCAGACGCGCTATTGCTTCAGGCCCAACTTGCGTTGACTCAGCAGTCGCCGGATATCGACGCCGCCGAGGCCGCTCTCCGCGCCGCCCTCAGCATCAATCCACGTTCGCTCAGCGCCCACAAAATGTTTGCCGCCGTATTGATGAAAAAAGGAGAGGTGGGCGCCGCCGATGAGGCCATTGCCGCCGGCTTGATGGCTGCGAGCGATGACCCCGATTTGCTGGTGCTATTGGCCGAGGTCCGCCAGCACCGCGGCGACTTCGAGCAGTCCATGATCCCGCTGCGCCGACTCTTCGCACGAGGTGAGCCAAGCCGGCGAGCTTTTGAATTGCTCGCGACCGCCGCGATTGAAACTCATCAACCCGATCAAGCAATTGAACTGGTGGAACGCCACGCCGAAAGGCCGGACGAAGTCGCAGTGATTCTCGCCCGGCTGTATGAGTCCAAAGGCAACACCGCCAAAGCACGAGAGCTATTGGAAAATCTCGCACGGCATTCGCCCTCAACGGGCCTGCCCGCTCATTTTTTGTTTCTCTCGCGTCAGGGCGATTTCGCAAAGATCGATGAGTTGGCGACGGCGTTCACCGCGACACATCCCGACGAGCTGGCCCCCCAAATGATGGCGGCGGAAATCCTCGCGGCCCAGGCTTCCGACTCCGCACTCCGCCAGCGGGGATTTGAAGCGCTCGAACGAATCGCGGCCAAACACCCCGGCTCCGCAGCCGATGCCCGTTTCCGTGCTGGTTTGGCCCACCTCCAGCACGCCGACCTGGTCAACGCCGAAACCATGTTGCTCGGCGCCTACCAACTCACACCAAATAATCCAAAAACCGTGAACGCCCTCGCCTGGCTCTACGGCGAAGAACTGACCGACTCTCACCGCGGCCTGGCACTCCTGCATAAGTATGAAAGCTCCGGAGGCCGGCTTTCCCCCGAGATGATGGACACATACGGTGCGCTGCTGTACCGTGACCGCCGCTTTGAAGAGGCCGCGCAAAAACTCAATGCATGTCTGCGCCTCTCCGGATACTCCGCCACGCGCACCTCCGCGTTGTATCACCTCGCACTCATGCAATTCGAAACCGGTGCCCCCCGCGACGCCGCAACCAACCTGAAAGCCGCGTTGCAGCTTCACGACCGCGTCGGCGGCCTCACCCCCCGCCAAATCAAGGAAGGCCGGCGCCTCCTCGAAACCAGCCTTTCCAGCCGGTAACCCTTCGCTCCATGCGCGCAAAAAAACCGCGTCCATTACCGGTCGAAATCTGTCTCGACCGCAATGGACGCGTTCGCATTCTTCTCGTGCCCGCTTGGGCCGTAGATTTGTTCGCTCGCCTAGAAGCCGATCCGCACGCCAACGCTGCCGTGATGATGGCCGCGGTGGTGGTGCCCGCCATAATACCCGAAGCTAAAATGCGACGGACCGTAATAGTACGGACGGCTGTAATAAGCCGGACGGCTGTAGACCACGGGCGCCGGCGAATAAACGACCGGGGCTGAGTAATAGACGGGGGTCGAGTACACAACCGGTGCGCTGTAATAGTACGACCGGTAGGCCGGATAAACGTGAGGCCGATAGTACCTGCCGTGATACGCCTCCGCCGTGGAAGGTGTCGCAAACGTGGCCAGCGAAACCGCCGCCAAAACCGCCAAACCGATGACACTTCGCTTGATCATTTGATCCTCCTCGGGACTAGCCCGCGTATACCTTAAACGTCCGCCCGAACATGTAGTTCGGCCCACGCCACTAAGACACCATACCATTCAAGTCGTTAGAGGGGCATGAAGAAAAGCATCACACGAATATTTAACACGCGTATGGACGTTCTGCTAAGTGTATCGACTTGATGAAGCCAGATGCTTGCGTTTATCGCCCCTGAGGCGGTTAACCGCTCATGTATGGCTGGCCTCCCCCCTTATTAAGGGGGGATCGAGGCGGGTCAGGCGGTACACTGGATTCCGGCGTGCCTTGAGACAAAGCTCTTGATGGTCATTCACCAATACACAGCGAGAGACCTATCCCACTGAGAAGTTCATCGATATCGGCGTTTCGAGCCGACTCTTCAACCACCGCTTCGACCACATAAAGACGTGCCTTGGACAATGCCTGAACCCGAAATGTCGTCAGCCCGTCATAACGAATGATCGTTTGAATGCCCACGGCCTTATTCGATAGTTCGACCTCTTCCTCGGAAAGAAGATCCGCGCCGGCCGCAACGGACAAGTCATTCGCAAAAGAAACAACTGCACCAATCGAAGCATCCGCCGATGCCCCTTGAACTCTCGTAATAATATTAATCAGTGCGCCCGACTCGCTGATCGTCCACAGGGAGTTGGTCAGCGAGTTCGACTCATTCTTGGTGCGCACAAGCTCCGCGTCCGCGGGCAAGTCAAAACCGTAGTCATAATTCCCATCCTCGTAGCTTGTAGCGCAGCCTTCGATCCCCGCAAAATCCGTGGGATTCTGGTCCCCCGGATCCGCAGGAAAAAATCCGTTGCATCCACCGCTCAAACCCAGCGCACAAAGCGCCAGGCCCAAGGCGGGCGTTCGTCGCGAGTTCCGGTTCAAGGCCGAATCAGCATTAGCAGCGCGTTCAATCATCAGCTTGGCTCCGTTAGTTCGGTATCCAACCACCAATCCCAGTGGGGATATCGGCTTTGCAGCCTCTTTACTTGCAGAGGAACTCCCCGCGCCGTCGCCTCCATGCCTCATTCTCAGCCTTGTCCGGAAAGAAAAACGCATGAAACGCCGTGCCAAAGATCATTCGCTTCCCCGCCGATAATCCATCACGGCCTAGTCGCCGGTTCTCCGCGCGGGGTCTCCATCGTGACGATGACATCTGGGACGCCATCCAGTGGGACGCCATCCATCGCGCTGCCCAAACCAGATGTGCCTCCTCGCCGCCCGCAAACTCAAATTCGTGTAGACCTCCTCTTCCCTCATGAAGGATTTAGGATGAGGCTGGTGTCCACGATGCCCGAAACGATATCCATACTGCGCGAGTTCGATGACGCGAAACTCTTGAGTATCCCCGGCTAGCGCGGCGCGGACTTGGACAAAAGAGTCGCATAGCGTTGTTCGAGTTTGCGCATTTGCTCGACCAGTGTTTCGTCGCGGCCGGTGTAATCTCGAGGCGAGCGGGCAAGGGCGACAAACCATTTCACCGCTCCCGCGAAATCGTTGAGGTCGATGTATTCCGGCCCGAGCTTTTTTCGTTTTGCATCGACGTTGTGGTAGTTGCCCAGGGCTACGCACAGGCCGGTGGCTTCGTAGCCCAGCGTGCAATAGGCGGAGGATTCACAGGTCCCGCCATCCATCAGCTTGCGTTGAAAAACAAACTTCTTATCCGCCTTGGCGAGGTCTTTCGCGACCTGGTGACAGTGCGCTGTCACTGCGTGGGTAAACGTGCTGGCCTTGTCACCCACACGGAGAATCGGGCCGTCGCCGATTTTGGCGAACGGTCGTTCGGAGCTGGTTTCCATGGCCACGACGAAACACTTTTTTGGAATCGTCCCCACCTTTGCAGCTGCAATTGCCCCGACGAATCCGACCTCCTCTGCGCGGGTGAAGAGAAAGTAGGCATCGCACGGCTTGCCTTCGCGAGACAGAATGTCGATCGCGCAAAGCATCGCGGACGCCCCGGCCAAGTCGTCGCAGGCCCGCGCATAAATTTTTGACCCCCGGATTACTGGATCTGGAAAGTCCCACATGCCGATGGTGCCGGAGGGGATTTCCTCGCGCACCTGCATCAAAGCCGTGTTCACGCGCTCCACTCCGTCGCGCTTCACGGTTTTGATCGACTCAATCCGGGCTTTCGACCACCGGCCATCCATGTCGAACCGGACAGACGCGCCGACGAAGTATTCCTTCGGCACACCGCCGCGCCAGAATGCACGCAGCGAGTTCTTGCCGAGCATTCGATCGACCACGAATCCGGGATGATCGAGGTGCGCTGTAATGCATACCGGCCGGGCTACCTTTCGTGCCCCGATATGCACCCTCGCCAGCAGATTTCCGACTCGGTCGCGCGAAATCGAGACGCCCTTGCGAGCCGCGCAATACCGTTCTACGTGGGCCAGCACTTTGTGCTCGGCGAAAGGCGCGGTGGGGGTGGAGAGCATTTCCTGCAGGATGTGAATGTGTTCTCGCAGCGGCATGTTCGACGCGGCAGCTTTGCCGCCGGGTGATTTCGTTTTACGCATGTTTTGCCTCTTCCAACTCCAAAAATCGCCACATTCCGATGCACGAAAATCGAAAGTTCCTTGTCTCATACCCATATAACATCGAACATCACGGGCGCGCGTAAATTGGGGCGGAAATCGGCGCGCTGTCATTTCCGGGCTCCAGGCGATATCGCCACCACCCGATGTCGTACCAGCGACCGAGCTTGTGGCAAATGCCCGGGAAGACGCCGACCGGTAAAAATCCGAATTGCTCGTGAAATCCGACGCTGGCCAGGTTGGGCAAGGCGATGACTGCTATGGCGTGGCGAAAACCCTGATCACGGAGACGTTCGAGCAAGCTTCCGTAAAGTTCCCTGGCCACTCCATGTCGCCGGTAGTCGGCGTGGATATAGACGCTGACTTCCGTACACCATTGATAGGCCGTCCGCGCACGGAATGGATACGCATAGGCGTAGCCGACAACTACCCCGATGGAATCCGCGACCAGCCAGGGATGAGTTGCTTTATTGGCTTCGAGGCGCCGCCCCATTTCCTCGGCGCCGGGGGGCACAAACTCGGCCGAAAGATGAGTATCCCGCACGATGGGCGCATAAATCGCGGCAATCGCTGCGGCGTCGTCAGGCCTGGCGGATCGAATGTCGAATGCAAGGGCCAAGAAATCGGTCTCACGTAGCGGGCAGGCATCTTAAAAATTGCTGGTCTTTGGGTGCCATGCCCAAGCCCAGCTTCATCGGGCGCCGGCATGCAGCGCTGCAATCATGGCGGCGCTGCGCTTGGCCATGGCACCCGGCAAAATAACCGTGTCGAATACTACTTCAAAACGGCGTCCAGCTCATCCAGCGATTTGATCGAACGCTGTGCTTCGCCTTTTTCCGCGCAGACCGCGTCGCAATAGACCCCGTCCGCGCGAGCGATTCGAACCGTGAGCCAGCCCAACGCGTTGGGCGCGACAAAATCCTTGCTCACGTTGTCGGCCACGTACGTGCAGGCATTGGCCGGAACCCCAAGCTGGCGGGCCATTTCTTCGAAAGCGCGACGATGTGGCTTGGCAAAGGAAGGCGGCGAAGCTGTCGCGGCTTCGACGCTGCCGGGCTTGAGGTCACCAGTCACGATGATGCAGTCAAACCGCGGACGCAACTGAAGCGCGTCGATTTTCGCCCACTGTGCTTCCGGACGGCCGTCGGTGATCAAGCCAAGTTTGTAGCGACTACACAGCCGTGTCAGTGCCGCATCCACATCGGCATAGGGGGTGATGATTGGCGGGTGTTGCCGGTAGACCTCGACCATGCGGGTCACGAGCGAGTGATCCACTTCGCCGAACCATTCATGCAATAGGGCGTCGAACACCCGCGCCCGGTGCTCGCTGTCGAAGAGCCTTTGCAGGTCGGCTACCGTGTCGTCGGGGTCATCGAGTTCTTCCTTAAACGCTCCCGCCACCGCGCGAAACCCGCTCCACGCGTACTCCCGTTCGGGGTATAGCGTATCATCGAGATCGAAGACCACTGCCTGAATTCGGCTCATGTGTTTTTAGACTTCGCTTTGCCGCCGCCGCTTTGCTCTAGCAGGCGGTTCGCTCCCTTAACAAACACGGAATCATCGAACCGCAGCATGGCCACCCCGTCGCGAAAGCCTGTCGGATTGATCCGCGGTCGGCCACCCAGATGCTCCTGCAGAACCCACTTGGGAAAATCGGCCCCCGCGTGAATAGCCAGCGGAGCGCCGCCTCCAAAGCGCGCATTCATTTCGATCACGCGAATCCGCCGCTGGGGAGTGACCATGCACTGCACGGTAATCACTCCGCGGCATTCGCGCAGTGCATTCACCACTTGCGAGCCGATGGCCATGATCTCGGCATCCTTCACAACCAACCCCTTGCTGACTTCGCCGGTTCGCACTTCGAGTCGCTTTCGCGGCACCGCGCAGCGGGCGACACCATCGAGGCCGGCATAGACATCCAGCGTGTACTCATCTCCTCTTACGAACTCCTGCAAGATGCCGTCCGGCACGCGTCTTCCGAGGACGCGGAGCTCGTCCAGGTCATTGATCAGGTGGTTGCCTTTGCCCGCGCTGCCTCGTCGCGGTTTCAAATAATAGGGAAATTCGTGCCGCTTCTGCTCGGCCACGACCGCCCAAGGCCAGGTCTGGGGCGTATCGATTTGGGCATCTTTCAGAAAGCGGAAAGTGGCCAGCTTATCCTGACAGGTTTCGATCACTGCCGGCGAGGAAACCATCGCCCGACAGCCGGCTTCTTCCAGCCGGTCGCGACCCTCAGCCAGTATCGCCAGCTCGGAGTCAATTGTCGGGATCAGCAGGTTGATTCCCTTTTTCCGCACGATTTCCAAAAGAGCATCGAGGTACTGGCCGGAGGCGATGGTGGGCACGATGTGCCGATGGTCGAGGAGCTGCATGGCCGGCGACAGGCTGGTAGCGTCGGCGCCATGAACTTCCAGGTCCAGTCCAAGCTTCTCGCCCGCCCACTGAAAGGCACGGGTCAGCTCAACCCGACGACCGACGCACGTAAATAGAATTCGGAGTGGCGCTGACTTTTTCATTTCTTCCATGCTACGAAGTTATCCGCAGATTGCACAGATTTTCGCTGATTTGGAATTATCCGGATCTGAGGAATAATTTGACCGGGGTGCCATGCCTAAGCCCAGCTTTATCGGGCGCCGGCATGACCCGCAAGCGCACGGCGGCGCTGCGCTTGGCCATGCCACTCCGACGTCGTCCCTCGACTTTTCGATGCGATGAGCGAGAATGGCGATCATGAACGATCAAACCCAACGCATCGCACAATTTCAAAAAATGGCCAACGACGATCCCAATAATGAATTGGGACATTTCAGCCTGGGCAAGGCGTACCTGGAAGCAGGGCGTCCCGGCGAGGCCGTGCCGTCGCTCAAACGCGTAATCGAACTGCGACGGTCCATGTCCAAGGCCTACCAGCTGCTGGGCGAAGCCTACGAAAAGCTCGGGCGCCGCGAAGAGGCCGCCCAAATCATGAAAGAGGGCGTCACCGTCGCGGACGAGCTCGGCGATGTGATGCCTCGCGACGCGATGATCCGCCTGCTCGAATCGTGGGGCGAGACGCTGCCCAAACTGAAAGCATCAACCGCGTCATCGGGTCCGCAACAGTTGGGCTCGACAAGTGCCGTTGCCGGATTTCGCTGTTCGCGATGTGGCCGCCCCGATTCGCAACTTCCCAAAGCTCCCTTCAAGGGCGCGCTCGGGCAGAGGGTCTTTGAGAACGTGTGTTCAAATTGCTGGCGGGAGTGGATTCCTACCGGCACGAAAGTGATCAACGAGTTGGGCCTCCTGCTAAGCAGCCCTGCGGGCCAGCAAGCCTATGACCAGTACATGCAAGAATTCCTTCAGCTCGAACCGCACCAGTAGTTTGCCG